>CAYUGW010000131.1:0-9278 GCA_964444245.1 uncultured Blastocatellaceae bacterium
ATTTTCTTACGCATTACGGACATCGGTTCGATCCGGTCGCCGACCGCCGAAGCCACTTGCGGAGCTTTATATTCGGCTTTCGGCGCGGTTTGAGTTTGCACAGGCGAAATCTGCGGCGCACTCGGCGCGTCTTTGCGAAGTAAATCCTGCGGTTTCAGAGCCGCGCCGGATTCGATAAAAGATAAAATGTCTTTTTTCGTTACGCGACCGCTCATTCCCGAACCTGCAATGCGCGAAATATCCACGCCGTGTTCTCTGGCAATATTGCGAACCAGCGGACTACTCCGCGTTTTGCGAAGTTCTTCGACGGTTTGTTCGCCGAGCGGTTTATCATGTCCGTTGGCAGAAGTTTCGGGGTCTTCGGATTTTGTTTCTGCGATGATTGTTTGAGCCTGCGCCGGAGTTGCCGCATCTGCGCTTGTTGCCGCGGCGGTTGTCTGCTCGGCTTGTTTCTGTCCGGCGGCGGAAGTCCGGCTTTCGGCTTTTGAATCCGAACTCGAAGCCGCGCTTACCGCGCCTTCCGCGCCGACCAATCCGACAACCGAACCGACCTCGACGGTTTCACCTTCATTCGTGCGAATTTCCAGAAGCGTTCCCGCAACCGGCGAAGGAACTTCGGCATCGACCTTGTCGGTCGAAATTTCAAGGAGCGGTTCGTCCTTTTCAATGTTGTCGCCGACCGCTTTGAGCCATTTTGAAACCGTGCCTTCGGTAATCGATTCGCCCATTTGCGGCATTACAACTTCGGTCGCATCACCGCCGGAAACATTCGGCGGTGTGTTTTCCGGCGCAGTTTCCGGTTCGGGCTGAGAAACCGCTTCATCAGGTGTTGCTTCTTCCTTCGGTTCTTCTATTACTTCTTCCTTCGGTTGTTCGGATTTTGCCGTTTCTTCAGCTTGCGGCGCGTTTCCGTTTGAACTCACGGCTTCCTGCTCACCTTCTTCGCCCAAAATTCCGACGACGCTGTTGACCTCGACCGTTTCGCCTTCATCGGCGCGGATTTCCAATAAAACTCCGGCAGACGGCGAGGGAACTTCGGCATCGACCTTATCGGTCGAAATTTCTAAGAGAGGCTCATCTTTTTCAACCTTTTCGCCAACTTGTTTTAACCATTTTGAAATAGTGCCTTCCGCAATGGATTCGCCCATTTGCGGCATTACAACTTCTACGCTCATAAATTCTCCAAAATAAATTCTTTGATTCAAATAAAAATATTAAAAAACGAATAGATAGAATACAAGAAAATGAAGTGTAAGAAAACAACGGATTAAAAAATAAAAAATCCGTTCAAACTAAATATGATTTGATATAGACGAAAACCGGGCAAATCATTGTATTATTTTACTATAACTTTTATGCCGATTATTAAACTTGAAACTGTGATAAATGCGCCGATTGAAAGAGTCTTCGATCTGGCAAGATGTATTGATCTGCACGAGAAAACGATGTCGAAACATAATGAAAAAGCCATCGGCGGCATAACCGAAGGCTTGATTAATCTTGGCGAAAGCGTAACCTGGGAAGCGACGCATTTCGGCATCAGGCAGAATCTGACTTCAAAAATAACCGAATATAATCGCCCGCATCATTTCCAAGACGTTATGATAAAGGGCGCGTTCAAAAGTTTTACGCACGACCATTTTTTCGAGAAAAGTAAGGATGAAACAATTATGCGCGATGTTTTCGATTATTCATCGCCGTTCCGGATTTTCGGCAAAATCGCCGACGCGCTTTTTTTGGAACAATATATGAGAAAGATGTTGGAAGACAGAAATGATTTAATCAAAGGCATTGCGGAAAGCGAAGATTGGAAAAATTATATCGTTTGAAACACGTATATTCCCAGTGCGTTTTCTTATAATAAAAATGTTTCGAGTTCCTGTTTTTCTTCTTTTTCTTCTAACATATTTGCTTCAAGTAATGTGTCGGGCTTCGGCGCACGCGCGATCGTTACGGGAACTTCTACCGAACAGCAAACATTAATCAGATTCTCGTGATCTTGGCGCATATCGTCCTGATTTTTCAGCGCGTCTAAAGTTTCCCGGAAAATCTTTGCCGCAGATATATTTTCGGGCATCTCGATGCGGTAATGCATCCATTTGCCGTCGCGCCTGGCGGAAACGAGTCCGGCATTTCGCAAATAGGCGAGATGCCGCGAAATTTTCGGCTGACTGTCGCCCAAAACTTCTGTGAAAAAACAGACGCAAATTTCATCTTCGCGCATTAGATTCAAAAGCCGCAGGCGCGTCTTATCTGCCAGAGCCATAAACAAATTTTCCAGTTCGATTAAGAAATTTTCACTACTCATAAAAAAAAAATAACATATTTTGGCAAATTTGTCTTGACAAATAATTTTAGTATTAATATATTCGCTTTAACATATATGTAAAAGCATATATGAAAATCAAAAAGGAGCTATTAATATGAAAACACATATTTCATTAAACGTCAGCAACATCGAAGAGAGCATCGAATTTTATAAAAAAATGCTCGGAACGGAACCATTTAAAGTCAGATCGGATTATGCCAAATTCGATATTGCCAATCCACCGCTTAACCTGACGATGAATCAGGTTAAATTTGAAAAAGGCGGTTCGCTTTCGCATCTGGGGTTGCAGGTCGAATCAACCGAAGATGTTTTATTCATCGGTGAACGCTGGACGAAAAACGGTTTATTAACTCAGGACGAAATGCAAACCGATTGCTGTTACGCTTTGCAGGATAAAATCTGGGTTTCCGACCCGGACGGAAATTCCTGGGAAGTTTTTACAGTTTTGGAAAACTCCGAAGGTCTGAAAAATACGCCTTCAACCTGCTGCGTTTCGGCGGTTGAAACCGAAGTGACGAATGTCGCAAAACGCGAGAAAGTCGCTTGCTGTTAATAATTTAACACATCTTTAATTTACATATTTGCTGAAACAGATATAATGAGTGAAAAACTTGTTATATCTGTTTTCTTAACGTTTGCTTAAAGTAAAAAAAGACTATATGAGCAGTTTAAATTGTAATCCGACCGTCGGGCTTTCATTTTTAGACCGGTTTTTAACGCTCTGGATATTTACCGCAATGGCTTTGGGAGTCGGTATCGGTTATTTTTTTTCGGGTGCGGAAGATTTTATCAACGGTTTTCAAATAGGCACGACCAATATCCCGATCGCCGTCGGCTTGATCTTGATGATGTATCCGCCGCTTGCCAAAGTAAAATACGAAGAACTCGGCGAAGTTTTCCGCAATGCTAAAATTCTAGGTCTTTCGCTGATTCAAAACTGGATAATCGGTCCGGTTTTAATGTTTCTGCTGGCAATAATTTTCTTGCGCGATTATCCCGAATATATGGTCGGGTTGATCTTGATCGGCTTGGCGCGTTGTATCGCGATGGTTATCGTCTGGAACGAACTTGCCGGAGGCGACACGGAATATGCCGCCGGATTGGTCGCTTTTAATAGTATTTTTCAGGTTGTTTTTTACAGCGTCTATGCGTGGATTTTTCTCACGGTTTTGCCGCCGTGGTTCGGTTTGCCGGGCAGTCTGATCGAGATCGGTATGATGCAGATCGCCGAAAGCGTCTTTATTTATCTGGGAATTCCGTTTATCGCCGGAATGCTGACGCGATTTTTTCTGATCAGAGCGAAGGGCAAAGATTGGTATCAAAACGAATTTATTCCGCGTATCTCGCCGCTTACTTTGATCGCGCTGCTTTTTACAATTGCTGTAATGTTTAGTCTTAAAGGAAATTTGATTGTCGGGCTTCCGCTTGATGTCGTGCGGATTGCAATTCCGCTTTTGATCTATTTCGTGCTGATGTTTCTGGTCAGCTTTTTTATGGGCAGAGCCGTCGGCGCGGATTATTCGAAAACGGCGACGCTTTCATTTACGGCGGCGAGCAATAATTTTGAACTGGCGATTGCGGTGGCGGTGGCAGTTTTCGGAATCGGTTCGGGAGCGGCGTTTGCGGCGGTGATCGGTCCGCTCGTCGAAGTTCCGGTTTTGATCGGTCTGGTCAGCGTTTCGCTCTGGTTACAGCGCAAATATTTTGCACAATCGAAAACGGAAGAAAGTAATTCGGAGATTTAGAGATGGCTCGGAAGAAAAAAATTTTAATACTTTGCACCGCAAATTCCGCTCGAAGTCAGATGGCGGAAGGCTTGCTGAAACAAATATGCAAAGACGAATATGAAGTTGCCAGTGCCGGAACAATGGAGAGTTTTGTGCGCCCCGAAGCGATCAAAGTTTTGCGGGAAATCGGGATTGATATTTCGGAGAACCGCTCGAAATCGGTTGATGAATTTGTCGGGCAGGAAATTGATTTCGTTTTAACCGTTTGCGACAACGCTCAGGAAAATTGCCCGTATTTTCCGGCGAAGACAAAACTTACTCACCATTCGTTCGAAGACCCGGCGGCGGTCAAAGGCGACGAAGAAACGCGGCTTGCGGCGTTTCGAAAGGTGCGCGATCAAATAAAGGAATATTTGGAAAAATCTTTTCTTGAAATTATTGACGATTGAAAATTTTGAAATACTTTTCAAATAATGTCGAGCATATTTTTTACGCCTTGGCGCGAGAAATATTCCAGAGCGCGGCGTGTGTCTTTGGTGATCTGTGCTTTTAATTCTTCGATTCCGCCGAATTTTCGCTCGCTACGCAAGCGATGCAGAAATCTGACGCGCAAAACGTCGCCGTAGAGATTGCCTTTGTAATCGAAAACGTAAGTTTCGATGGAGGGCTCGGCATCATTTTCAAAAGTCGGGCGAACGCCGATGTTTGTTATGCTTCGCCGCCAAACATCATCAATTAAAGTTGATGTGACGTAAACGCCCATTTTCGGCATCACGCGGTTTTGCGGTTTTAAGTTGGCGGTCGGAAAACCGATCTCGTGTCCGCGCTGCGAGCCTTGTTCGATCTGTCCTTCAACGCCATAAGGTCTGCCGAGCATTCTTCGCGCCAGATTTACTTTTCCCGAAAAAAGCGTTTCCCTCACGCGGCTCGAACTGATGCGTTTTCCGCGCAGTTTGACTTCTTCGACTTCATCGGCAAAAACCCCGAGTTCGCGGCTGATCTTTCGTAAAAGCTCGATATTTCCGGCGCGGTTTTTGCCGAATTCAAAGCCTTTTCCCAAGTAAACTTCCTTTGCCTGCAATCTTTCAAAAATCGTTTCGCGCAAAAATGTTTCGGCATCTTGCGCGGCAAAATCCTTCGTAAATCGAATGACGATTGCCTGTTCGATTCCCAAAAATTCGAAAGCGGCAAGGCGTTGATCGAGCGTTTGCAGAAGCGGCGGCGCGTTTTCGGGATGAAGAACCGCTCGCGGGTGCGGAGCGAACGTAATCGCTGTCGGCACGGCTTTTACCGCTTCGGCACGTTCGGCGACCGTCTGCATAATCTGCTGGTGTCCGAGATGAAGCCCGTCAAAAACACCGAGCGTTAAAACGGTCGGGCGCGAAATATTGGCGTTTTCTGTTCCATGAAAAATTTTCATTCTGATAAATTTGTTTGGAGTTTTAAAGGGTTTAAAAGCATCCGATTTTCTGATTTTCTTAATTATTTATAACGGAAAAGTTTCTGATTTCATAATCTCTGCGAAAAAGAAACAAATCCAGCGAACCGAAAATGTAAAGTTTTGCAAACAAAAAAATTAGTCGAACTAATCGGAAGAAAAAATCAACTAAACAACAAATCTCTGGACATTTTATTTCACAGGTGTTTATAATTATTAAAACTTACCAAACAATAAATCAGCCGGAATTTTGAACTATTATGAAGTTTGCCGTAAAACGAAAAGCCAAACTGTCTGCCAGAATATCCGCCGCGGTCGGCTCGGATACGCCTTTTCGTGATCTGGCGGGGAATTTTTCAAAATTTGCGCGAACTGCTTTAAATGAAGCCAATACCTTAAAAATCGAGCGAATTACGATTGAACTGAAACGTCTGCCGAAAAATCTGGAAGGCTTTCGGCTGGTGCATCTTTCGGATATTCACCACAGTCCGTTCACGGATTTAGCGCATATCACACGCGCCGTCGAAATCGCCAATTCATTAAAGCCCGATATGTTTGTTTTAACGGGCGATTATGTTTCGCACGAGCGCGAATATGTCGAGCCGATGGCGGAAGTTTTGGGAGATTTAAAATCCGAATACGGCACATTTGCCTGTCTCGGAAACCACGATCACTGGACGGACGGCGAACTCGTTACCGAATCGATGAGAAAGAGCGGAATCAATGTCTTAATTAATAAAGGAATCAGATTTACAGCGCGGGATTCTTCGTTTTGGCTTGCCGGAGTTGACGATTATATGGTCGGGAAAACCGATCTGCGAGCCGCGCTTCGCGGTTCGTTTCCCGATGAAATGAAGATGCTTCTGGCGCATAATCCGATCATTGTCAGACGTGCGGCGCGATTGGGAGTTGATTTGATGCTTAGCGGACACACACACGGCGGACAGGTGAAAATCCGCGATGACGAAAAAAGAATACTGCCGCGCCGGAAATTGAAAAACGGACTTCACCGCCGCAGAGAAACGCAAATCTACATCACACGCGGCATCGGAACGGTCGTTTTGCCGGTTCGTTACCACTGCCCGCCGGAAATTTCTCTGCTCGAACTGCGGGGTGCTTAAATTACGAAAAATGATTTTGTGAAAAACGGCAGTCATCATTTATAATTCGTAGTTTTAAGCTAATGGCTTCAAATATCCTGACAGTTCCGAATCTACTGACCTTTCTGCGGATGGCTCTTATTCCCGTTTTTGCAAGTCTTTTGTTTTATGGAAATACAGGTTGGGCGTTGATTGTTTTTGTTATCGCCGGAATTTCCGACGGGGTTGACGGGTTCGTTGCCCGCCGCTTCAAACAAGAATCCGAACTCGGCACGATCATTGACCCGATTGCCGATAAACTTCTAATGACGACGGCTTTCGTCATCCTGACTTTGCCTAACATTATTGCCGGAGTCAAACATCTTCCCGTTCCATTTTGGGTAACAGCCGCCGTCATCGGGCGCGACGTTTTGATTATCACGGTTGCCGGAGCAATCGCGCTGATGACGAATTTTCGCGGCTTTAAACCTTCCTGGCTCGGCAAATTAAGCACGACCGTACAGGTTTTAGCCGTTACATTAGTATTATTTGCCGCCGTTTTCGGTTACAGTTTTTATCTCCCGACCGTTTACACGATCGTTGCGCTTTTAGCCTTTCTCTCAGGATTTCATTACATCTTTTTTGTCGCAAAATTGATGCGAGAAGACGAAACGGGAAAAATCTAGTTTTTCAAAATCAGATATTCTTTTTGTTTTTCATTATTAAAATAACGATTTTTTGTCTGGTTTTATCTGAGGGTTTTTTAAGAATTTTTAGTCTGTAAATAAACTTGACAATGATACACTCAAGTATTATACTTTCCCAAGGCTCAAGTTAGGCAATATATGAATTTAATATTGTATAGGCAAGCGGAATAATTTTTTATTGGAGAATATTAAGTAATGAGTAAAATTATTGGAATTGATTTAGGAACGACAAATTCGGTTGTCGCCGTTATGGAAGGCGGCGAACCGGTTGTTATTACGAATTCGGAAGGCGGACGCACAACTCCTTCGGTTGTGGCATTTACAAAAGACGGAAATCGTCTGGTCGGGCAAGTTGCAAAGCGTCAGGCTGTTACGAACCCGGAAAACACGCTTTATTCGATCAAGCGTTTTATGGGACGAAAGTTTGATGAAGTTCAAGACGAGATCAAACAAGTTCCGTATAAAGTCGAAAAGGCATCGAACGGCGATGTTCGCATCAATGCCGACGGCAAACAATACAGCCCGCCGGAAATCGCGGCGATGGTTTTGCAGAAATTAAAGCAATCTGCCGAAGATTATCTCGGAACTAAAGTTGATAAAGCGGTTATCACCGTTCCGGCGTATTTTAACGATGCCCAGCGGCAAGCAACAAAAGACGCAGGGAAAATCGCCGGACTCGAAGTAATGCGGATCGTTAATGAACCTACGGCAGCGGCTCTGGCGTATGGTTTGGATAAAAAGAAAGATGAAACTATCGCGGTTTTCGATTTCGGCGGCGGAACATTCGATATTTCCGTTCTGGAAGTCGGCGAAGGTGTGGTTGAAGTAAAATCAACAAATGGCGACACGCATTTAGGCGGCGACGACGTTGATGAATCTTTGATCAAATGGATTATTGATGAATTCAAAAAAGATCAGGGAATTGATCTGACTTCGGACAAAATGGCTTTGCAGCGCTTAAAAGAATCGGCGGAAAAAGCAAAAATCGAACTTTCAAGCGCGATGGAAACCGAAATCAATCTGCCGTTTATCACGGCTGATGCTTCGGGTCCGAAACATCTCGTAATGAAACTGACGCGCTCGAAGTTTGAAAATCTGGTCGAACCGATTCTTAAACGTTTGATGCCGCCGGTTGAAAAAGCGATTAAAGATGCGGGAATTGAAGCAAAAGACATAGACGAAATTGTACTCGTCGGCGGTTCGACGCGTATTCCGAAAGTTCAGGAAATGGTTAAAAATTTCTTCGGCAAAGACCCGAATAAATCGGTTAATCCGGATGAAGTTGTAGGTTTAGGCGCGGCGGTTCAAGCGGCAGTTTTGGGCGGCGAAAAAACGGATATTCTGCTTTTGGACGTTACGCCTCTGTCGCTCGGCATTGAAACCTTAGGCGGCGTAAGTACGCAGATGATTTCACGTAACACGACGATTCCGACCAGAAAATCGGAAATCTTCTCGACCGCATCCGACAATCAAACTTCGGTCGAAGTCCACGTTTTGCAAGGCGAACGACCGATGGCTTCCGATAATAAAACGCTCGGAAAATTCCATCTCGTCGGCATTCCGCCCGCACCGCGCGGCGTTCCGCAGGTCGAAGTAACTTTCGACATTGACGCGAACGGCATCGTTAATGTTTCGGCAAAAGATGTCGGAACAGGGCGTGAACAAAAGATCACGATTACTTCTTCGTCAGGTCTTTCAAAAGACGAAATTGACAAAATGATGAAGGAAGCCGAATCGCACGCCGGCGAAGACGAAAAGAAAAAAGCCGAGATCGAAGCCAGAAATCGTCTGGACGGACTTGTTTATAATGTTGAAAAAACCTTCAACGAAAATAAAGATAAACTCGATTCAGCCGGCACGACGGAAATCGAAACCGCCATTTCGGATGCGAAAACCGCTCTCGGCGGCAGTGATCCGGAGGCGATGAACAGCGCATTTGAAACTCTGCAAACGGCTTCGCACAAACTTGCGGAAGTTCTCTACAGCCAGCAAGCGGCA
>CAYUGW010000132.1:0-9214 GCA_964444245.1 uncultured Blastocatellaceae bacterium
TTTTACACTGAAACTTCAATAACAAACTCTCCCTTTCTCCCTTTCTCCCCTTCTCCCTTTCTTCTTCAAACAGCGCGGGCAACGGTTAAAACATAAACCCGGCTTGCGCCTTTTTTCTTTAATTCTTTGGCACAGGCGGAAACGGTTGCGCCGGAGGTGAAAACGTCGTCAATCAGCAGAATAATTTTGTCTTCGATCAGATTTTTGCGCCTGACTTCAAAGGCGTTTTTGACGGTTAGTTCGCGCCCTTTTTTGTCCATTCCGGCGCGGTGAACGGGAGTGTGAATTTTGCGTAAGAGGCTTTGTTTGTCGAGTTTGAGATTCGCCCCTTTTACTAAAACTTCGGCTAAAACTTCGGCTTGATTAAAGCCACGCTCCAATCTTCGTTTTGCCGAAAGCGGAACGGGAATGATAATTTCCGCGTCCTCGAAACCGGAATTTTCAAAGCGCGAAACAAAAATTTTCTTTAATCTTTTGGCAATAAAAGGCTCGCGCTTGAGGTGCAAAGCAGAGGCGGAAAGAGCGTGTTCGTAAAGCCCTGCGGAAACGGCGCGGTCGTAGAAATGTTCGTCGCAGGCGTGGCAAAAGGTTTGAAAATCAATCGGCTTTTCGCTCAAAAACGCGCCGCATTTATGACACAGTGTTTCTTTGCCTCTAAAAATACGAGTTTTTTTCCAGCACGAAGCGCAGGCAATTCCGTCCGATGAGTTTTCGACACTTTTTTCGCAGATTTGACAGGCTTGAGGATAAGCCAAAGTTAAGAGAGAATCGGCAATCTTTTGCAGCATCTTTAAAAGGTAAGCAGTAAGGCAAAAATAAAAAGGCAAAAGGCAAAAGTGGAAATCCCTTTAACTAATTGAAATTACTGAGTTAATCGCCTGATTTATTAAAATCAATAAACCGGATTACTTTTGCTTGCCTGCTTAAAAGGTAAAAGGTAAAGCTTTTACTGAAATGCAAAGGTTTTCGATTTAATTAAAACCTTAGAATTCATAAAATTCTGTTGTAAAGGCAAAAAGTAAAATATCAAATAAAAAGCTTTACCTTTTACCTTTTACCCTTTACCTTAAAATTTTTACCTTTTATAGAGTTAATCTTCGTCGAGCAGACCTTGTTCCTGCAATTCCTGACATTTCAGGCAGTAACGCGCCCACGGCACGGCATTCAGGCGAATGAAATTTATTTCCTGTTCGCAGTTTTGGCATAAACCGTATTCGTCATCATCGAGCCGCACCAAAGCCTCGTTAATCAAAACCAATTGACGGCTGTCGTTTTCGGAAACCGCCATCATTACATTTTTTGAATAATTTTTAACTGCCAAATCCACCGGATCGGGCGTTTCGGAATCATCAATCGAAAGATTCGTGCCTCTCAATTTGGCGATCAAAAGTTCGCGTTCGGCGATTAATTTTTCTTTGATTTCTTCTAAGTTCACTTCGTTCATTTTTGATATGGAAACCCTTTAATAATAGTATATGCGCGATAGATTTGTTCGATCAGCAAGACTCGCGCCATCTCGTGTGTAAAAGTTAAATCGGATAAAGATAAACTAAAATCCGCTCGTTTGGCAACTTCGGAAGAGATGCCGTCGGCACCGCCGATGACAAATGCGATTTCTTTTAAGCCGCGATTTTGCCATTTTATAACTTCATCGGCAAATTCCCTGGATGAAATCGCTTTTCCTTTTACATCCAACAAACAGACGAAACTGCTCTGATGCAGTTTATCCAGGATTCGTTTGCCTTCAATTTCCTTCGTTTCGTGTGCGGAACTGTCTTTAACTTCCGTTATTTCAAACTTTACAAAATGCGAAAGACGCTGCAAATATTCTTCCTGCAACGCCCGCCATTTTTTATCCTTCGTTTTTCCGATCCACACAAAGCGAAAGTGCATAAGAAAAGAGATTCTATACGGCTGATTAAAATAATGCAACAGGTTATTCGGTAAAAAATGATTTAAGCCGGGAGCGCGGGCAACCCTGCCTGCATCGTCGCGTAAGCGGCGGAACGGCGTTTGATCGCAATTTAGTTTATTGAAAGCACAGGCTTTTTCGTGCTAGCGCACTCATCAGGCAGGCAGGCTGCGCTCCCGGCTTTATTGCAAAAGCGGCTGAAAGATGACGGATTTTCTGATATTTTCCGATTTTTCGTTTAATTTTTCCGATAATTCTTCGATGTTTTCGTTCGGATATTCCGCCCGAAAAGCCTCGCGCAATTCTTCGTCAGATTTGCCTTTTAAGAAACATTCGAGAATAAATAAATCCAGATCGCCGAAATCCGCAATTCCCAAAGCATTCGGAATATTAAGCCCCAAAACGCGCGTATTTGCCAGATCGAGCGACCAGTCGAGAATTTTATCAACCGGATTTTTTTGCGGAAAACGTTCCTTTATCAAATTCAAGATCGGCTCTCTCCCTTCGACATTCATCAAAAGCGCGAGGAAAAAGCGGTGTTCGGGCTGGGTAATAAAACCGCGTCTTTTCAAAATTTCATTCACTTTATCCTGATGCGCGAAAACCTTCGGAAAAATTTCCGCCCGCTCGCCGTGTTTTGCTCTGACGATATTTAAAAATGATTCGAAACGATCCTTCGGCGCGTCCAAATTAAACATCTTATCGAGTTGATTGTGTTGCAAAAAATTTCTGACGTTTGAAAGAATCGAAAACGTCGTCTGAAAATCGCTTTTTTGCAGAAGTTCACCGACAAACTTATCGGTTTCGGGATGTTTCGCGCGGAAAAGCGCACTCAAACATTGATTTTTTTTGATCGTATTGGCTTCTTCAAAAAACGGATCGATTGCCAGAAACGGTTTGTGATAAGAAAACTGCGGCAGATGAAGCGGGCTTTTATGCGTGCGGACGACGATTGTCGCCGAAGGTTGTTCGAGATGAAAAAGTCCGTGAATATATTGTCGTCCGGCAAGAATTTTCTGCACATCGCCCTTTTCGAGCAGTTCGCAGAGCTTCAAATTCATCTCGCCGATCTCGGTAAAAGCATTGATTTTTTCCTGCACGTCGAATTCATACCAGCTGTGAATGCTCGCGCCGTGCAGAACCTGAAACGCGCCGCAAAACGAATGCTGATGAATGGATGTCGTGCCTTCGAGCCAGAAATAAACGTCAATATGAAAACGCGGGCTGTTATAAACGGTAATCGGCGGATCGCCGAAATTTCCGCGCAAATCCTTTTGTTCGGGCAATTGCGTTTCCTTCAGAGTCCACTCGATAACTTCCCACGCCGAAACTTTTTCCGGCAAATTCGCTTCCTTCAAAGCATCGGCGGCGATTTGCGGAAAATCGTCTTCCGCATAATTTTTATCGCGCCAGATCTGCTCGACCGCTTCGCCGAGTTTTTGAAATTGTTCCATTTTCTTAAATTTCCCGATTAAAAACCGGCGGCATCGGCGGTTTTCGGTTTTTGTTTTTTTCGGAATTTTCCAATTGTCTTCGAGTAATGTTTTTAATGATCTTAATGACAGTAAGACCCATAATCAGCGTAGAAATAATGATAAAAATTGCGAAAATTATCTCTGCCAAACCAAAAGAATCGAAGCTACCCGCCCAGACAATATCAACGAAGGATAAAACAAACGAAATTACCCAAAAAGTCCACCAAATATTATGCAAAGCGGGCGAAGACAAATTTGCTGAAAATTCATCCGAATCCGTATATTTATAATCGCTTTTATGCCAGATTTCGTTAATTATTCTCAAAGGAATTATCAAATTAGCAAAAGGAATAAACCACCAGAAAACCGCACCTGCCGGGCTTGATCTTAAATTTTCACGATTAAACGCTTGAAGATTTTTATAAGACCGATACATCCATATCAAAAAAAATATATTCAAGCTAATAATAATAACGATCCAGAAAATCAAGAAAATTATTAAAACGGAAACGATAATCAGTTCGTTTCCGATTAAACTTTCGACATCTTCAAAATTTTCAATTACAGGAATTTGAAAATCCCACATTTGAGCGACATACAGAAAAATGCTCAAGAAATCCAAAATTATCATGGTATAAATCAATCCGATGACAATTTGAGAAAGGTTCTTAGTCGAGGAAA
Organism: uncultured Blastocatellaceae bacterium; assembly: GCA_964444245.1. Lineage (GTDB taxonomy): Bacteria > Acidobacteriota > Blastocatellia > Pyrinomonadales > Pyrinomonadaceae > JAHCHG01. Next base: position 4,069 of record CAYUGW010000132.1, read on the forward strand.
ATTCCGTATTTATCATAAAGTAAGTATGATTTTTTTTCTTCCTTAAAGATCAAATCTTTAAATTAAAATCGGACGGCGGTGCGGGAGGCAAATCAAAATCTTCCGGCACTTTGGAAAGATAACGCAAAATAAGAAAACTCACCCCGAGACTTAAAAATATACAGACAATTGTAATTGTTACAAATGGAATACTTTCCTCGATTTGTTGTGTCGAACTTCCGCCAACAGTAGCTAAAACAGCTATTATAAACACTATAAACCCCGGAAGTATTATTTGAATACCGATTCCGGTAAAGAAAGTAATCAATGCCCAGCTAATTCCATTACGTCCGTATTCATTGGCAGTTTTATAAGCAAAAACCGTGAATACGATTAAAAGGACGAACCCGAAAAGGAATATCAACATTTTTAGAGGTACCTCACAAATTTATTTTCTTCGTCAACCAGAATAATTTTCTGCTCGATGGTTTTTTCGGCAAGTTCGAAAGCCATAATGATGATTTCCTCGCCTTTTTTGATAACGTGCGCCGCCGCGCCGTTCATACAGATTATACCCGAACCCGGTTCGCCGTAAATGACGTAAGTTTCGAGCCGAACGCCGCTCGTATTGCTCGTTACGAGAACTTTTTCACCTTCGAGCAGATCGATCTTCTCGCACAGATCGCGGTCAATCGTGATGCTGCCGATGTAATTGACATCGGCTTGCGTAACGGTCGCTTTGTGAATTTTCGCGTGCAGAAACCAGCGCATAATTTTTGAAAAATTTAAAACGAAAATTGAAGTATATCAATAATGGATTAAGAATAAAGAGCGAGTTTGGAGTCCCGCGTTTACGCGGTTTTTCCGCCGCGCTTCGAAGCGCGGATGCCGCCTGAAGGCGGGACTCCAAACATAGAAAACTTAAAAATCGTCAAACTTCGGTTTTGCGCTGCTGATTTTTCTATAAGTTCCGCCCGCGCCGACATTATGACCGAAACCGCACGCCGAACCCGAGCTGTCCTGCGAAACCTTTATCTCGCCCGGTTTGGTAAATTTTATCGTAATCCGGCAATCTTCGTCGCCGTATTCGTTTTCCGCCGTATAAACCGCCGTGTCGCCTTCGATGTCCGCTTCGCCCGTCACATTTCCGAGATTAACCATCGGTTCTCCGTTTTGCATCGTGTATGGATAAATCAAATTAAATTCGATCTTTAATTTCCCTTTGCCGAGCGCGAGAATTTTTATTTCGTTGGAAAATTCCTTGAATTTCCCTGTAAATTTGGATTGAAAAGTTCCGTTGACTTCCTTTGCGCTGACCGAAGCTCTGTTTTGCGCGTTTACATCAAAACAGAAAAAGCCCGTAATTAAAAGAAAAAAGATCGAGATCAAAATTTTTTTCAACATATATTTTATTGTTTCCTTTTAGTTAAATAATTTATCTGCTATATTTTGCCTAATTCTTTTCAAAAAACAAACTAAATAAAGGGGAAATTATATGGCAACAAATGATTTAAAGACACATCCGAAAGGACTCTATGTTCTGTTCGGCACTGAATTGTGGGAACGTTTCAGTTTTTATTCGATGCTTGCGCTTTTTACACTTTATTTGCGCGACCCGACCGAAGGTTTCGGTTGGACAGCAACCGAAGCGACTTCCCTCTATGCGAATTATTTAATGTTCGTCTATGCCAGTCCGCTGATCGGTGGTTTGATCGCCGATAAAATTACGGGTTATCGCAAAGCCGTGATGATCGGCGGATTTTTCTTTATGGCTGGACACGGTCTTCTTTCGATTTCGGCACTCTGGGCAGTTTATGCCGCTTTGACCTGTCTGGTTATCGGCAACGGATTTTTCAAACCGAATGTTTCGACGATGGTCGGAAATCTTTATCCGGAAGGCAGTCATTTAAAAGATCGGGCTTATAACATTTTTTATATGGGCATCAACGTCGGTGCGTTACTGGCTCCGATCGTGATGGAAATTGTCAAAGCGTATTTCGGTTTTCACGCCGCATTTGCGGTTGCCGCTTTCGGAATGGTTATTTCGGTTGCCATTTTGTGGATATTTAAAAATGATGTCGAAGATCAGAGTAAAGATGCTCTCAGCGATGCCGACCAAGCTGCCGATACCGCCGCAACTGCCGTTGACGCGCCGCCGCACGGAATCAGTCATCAGGATGAAATTCACGCTGCAAATGCGCGAAGTAAATCCGCATTAATGGATGCTGTACCGGACTGGAAGCGGATTATGGCATTAATCGTCATCTTTCTCATCGTCATCGTTTTCTGGATGGTTTTCCACCAAAACGGCTCGACGCTGACATACTGGGCGGACGATAACACGGCTTGGAATGTAACGGGAACGATTTCGAATTCGATCAATCCGTTCTGGATCATCGTTCTGACATTTCCGCTCGTCTGGTTTTGGGGATTCCTTGACAAACGCGGCAAAGAACCCTCGACACCGACGAAAATGGCAATCGGGATGACCTTGACCGCGCTGTCGTTCTTTGTTTTATATTTTGCGGCAACCGTCGGTGAAGGACAAAAACCGACTCCCGAACAACTTTCAGCGGGTTCATTCAGAATAAATGAAAGAATTGCGACAAATCTGAAAGCCGACGGCGTTCCGCAGGATGTTTTGGATAAACTGATGGCGGCAAAAGATGCTGAAGATAAAAACGTAGTTAATGACGTAAAATTTGCCGCTACGGAAGACGAAACGACGAAGCAGAAAATGACGGGCGAACAGAATTTTATTGACACCATCAATAAAGTCGTGCCCGGCGCGGGAACGCAGTACCGCGAAGCATTTTTGCAGCGCAGCTATCTGTTTCAGGTTTCGCCGTTTTGGCTGCTTCTGGCTTACGCGATTATTTCTCTGGGCGAATTAATGCTGTCGCCGATGGGATTATCGCTCGTTTCAAAAGTCGCGCCGGTTCGGATGCGCGGGCTGATGATGGGCGGCTGGTTTGTGGCGACGGCAATCGGCAACAAATTGACGATGATCGGAATTTACTGGAGCATCTGGTATCAATCGAATTTCTTCCTGATCTTGGGATTGATGGCTCTGGTGATGGCAGGTGTGCTGTTTTTACTGCTCAAACCACTCAAAAAAGCAATGCCGGGCGTTTAATTTAAATGAAAAGTGAGAAATGAGAAAGATTGATAAAGTTATCATTTCTCACTTTTCATTTCTCACTTTTCATATTAATAATTTCTCGTAAATAATGTCCACGCCCCGCAAAAAACTGAACATTTCGGGTAAACTGAGGAATGATTTTTATATCTAATTTGTTAATTGGCTGAAAAACCAGTTTCGGTTTCGTCAAAAGAAAAATTAATTTTCTCGCTCGAAGAAATTTCCGCGCTGCGTTTTTGAATCGAATGAACGCGCCAATCTTCGTTTTGTTCGGGAAAATCATTGCGAAAATGTCCGCCGCGCGATTCTTCGCGCCAGAGCGCGGCTTTTGTGATGAGCGTTGCGACCGTCACAAAATTCTTTGATAAAGTTCCAAGATTTGCCTGTCGGATTTGATTAAATTCGCGCAAAGCTCTCTGCAAAGAATCCTTATCGCGCAAAATCCCGACGCGCTCCCACATCACGCGCTTGACGCGTTTTCTGACGGCAACGGAAAGTTTTCCGGTTTGTCCTTTGTCCTTTGTCCTTTGTCCTTTGTCCTTTGCATCTGAAATCTGAAATTTGAAATTTGAAATCTCGAGTGCGGATTTTCCGGCGCGTGCGCCGAAAACCAAGCCTTCGAGCAGAGAATTTGACGCTAAGCGATTTGCGCCGTGAACGCCGGTGCAGGTAACTTCGCCCGCCGCGTAAAGACCTTTGAGCGTTGTTCTTCCCCACAGATCGGTGCGGATGCCGCCCATAAAATAATGCGACGCGGGCGAAACGGGCAGTAAATCTTTGGCAATATTCAAATTATAAAACTTGCAGGTTTCGTAGATTTTCGGGAAACGATTTTTTAGAAAATCTTCCCGGTGAGCGGTCATATCGAGAAAAACGGTGCGCGTGCCGGTTTTTCGCATTTCGGCGACAATCGAGCGCGAAACAATGTCGCGCGGCGCGAGTTCGAGCCGTTTATCGTAATGCGCCATAAACCGCTCGCCGAATTTATTTCTAAGAATTCCGCCTTCGCCGCGCATCGCTTCCGACAATAAAAAGCGCGGCGCGTTTTCTAAATTGAGTGCGGTCGGATGAAACTGTATAAATTCCATATCAGCCATTTCCGCGCCGGCAAAATACGCCATCGCCATTCCGTCGCCGGTCGCCACCGGCGGATTCGTCGAATGCAAAAAAAGCTGCCCCGCGCCGCCCGTACACATTATCACCGCCCGCGCATAAATCTCGCGCGGCGCACGCAGGATCGGATCGAGAAAGCTCACTCCAACGCATCTTTCATCCTTGACGATCAGACTTTCCGTATTGGCAAACGGCATTAAAACGATAGTTTTTTCCGCCCGCGCTCTGGCGATCAAAGCGCGAACGATTTCCTTGCCGGTCGAATCGCCGTGCGCGTGCAGAATTCTTCTTCTGGAATGCGCGGCTTCCTGCGTAAAAACGAGTTTTCCTCCTTCTTTATCAAACTCCGTTCCCCATTCGATCAATTGCTGAATATATTTCGTGCCTTCAACGACCAGAGTTTCAACCGCTTTTTCGTCGCAAAGCCCCGCGCCGGCGATCAGAGTATCTTCTTCGTGAAGTTCGGCGTTGTCATCATCCGACAAAACGACCGCCACGCCGCCCTGCGCGTATTCGGTGTTTGATTCCTGCGCTTTATCCTTTGTTAAAACCGTGACGCGTGCGCCCGTTTCGGCAAGTTCGATTGCCGCGCGAAGTCCCGCCACACCGCTTCCAATTACAATAAAATCCGTTTCCAAAGCCATTGAGAGAAATTTAACAAATTCTATTGAAAGTAGCGAATTGAGACGCGAATGAAAATAGTTTAATGATAGAATTCAGCGGCATCGAAATTGCAAAAATTCTTAAACGACAAAAATCTTTAGCAAAATGCAGAAACTTTCCGAAAAAAATCTGACCGAAGCGCGGCATTATTTGCCGAATGCGGACGAAGACGCGCTCGAAAAATTTGCGGCGCGGCAGCATCGTTCACGCGTCCGTCTGACGATTTTAAAGGAATTTTACGGTCGAAAT
>CAYUGW010000133.1:0-9161 GCA_964444245.1 uncultured Blastocatellaceae bacterium
CGGACGGGAAAGACAAGACGAAATTACAGCTTCGCAGGAAAATTCCACGCCGCGTCTGCGGGAATATTTCCCCGAAACGCTGGTTTGGAATCCCGAACTGATTACCGACAAAAACGGCAAAGCCGAGATGAAATTCAAACTTGCCGATAATATTACGACGTGGAAGCTTTTCGCGGTCGCTTCGACGAAAAACGGCAAGATCGGCATTACGGAAAAGGAAATTCAGGCGTTTCAGACATTTTTCGTTGATCTCGATCCGCCGAAGTTTTTGACGGAAGGCGACGAAATTTTTCTGCCGACGCAGGTTCGGAATTATACGGACGCGAAACAAACGGTTGACGTTACGATGGCAAAAGCCGATTGGTTTTCGTTCTTAAATCCCGAAAAACAACAGATCGAAGTCGCTTCCGGCGCGTCGGAAAATGCGGTTTTCGGCTTTCGTGCGGATTCTTTTGTAAAAGACGGCAAACAAAGAGTTACGGCAATTGCAACAAAAGAATCCGACGCAATCGAAAAGCCCGTCACGGTTCGTCCGAACGGACAGGAAATCGTCAAAACGGATTCGCGTCTTTTTAAGAATTCACAGACTTTCGATGTGAATTTTCCCGCAAACGCGCTTGCGAAAACGCAAAAAGCGGAAGTTAAAATTTACCCGAATCTTTTCTCGCACGTCGCGGAATCGGTCGAAGGTTTATTGCAGAGACCTTACGGCTGCGGCGAACAGACCGTTTCTTCGACGTATCCGAATCTGATGATCTTAAAATTCAAATCCGGCGGCGCGAGTTTGGAAGCCAGAGCGCAAAGAAATCTTGCCAAAGGTTACGAACGGCTGCTCGGCTATCAGGTCGAAAGCGGCGGTTTTTCGTATTGGGGCGGAAAAGAAGAAGCCGACATCGCGCTGACGGCGTATGCGATTCGCTTTTTAAATGACGCACGCGGATTTATCGAAGTTGACGAAAATGCCCTCACAAAAGCGCAAAACTGGTTGATCGCGCAGCAGCAAGCGGACGGAAGTTTCCAAAAGAAATATTATTACGAAACGACCGCCGATTCGACGAGGACGAAATTATTTACGTCTTACGTTGCCAGAATTTTGGCAATGCAAAAAGCGAAAAGCGGCGAAAAGTTTGAACAAACGGCGGAAAATGCCCTGCAAAAATCGCTCGCCTTTTTGAAAACGCGAAACAGAGAAATTGACGAACCTTACGCGCTCGCACTCTACGGTCTGGCTTCATTGGACGCGGGAAATGCGGAAGATGCAAAAGAGATCGCCGAAATATTGGCAAAAATGGCGATTCCCGAAGCAGACGCGGTTTATTGGAAACTCGAAACAAACACGCCGTTTTACGGTTGGGGAACTGCGGGCAGAATCGAAACGACCGCGCTTGTTTTGCAATTGCTTACCAAGTTTCAAGTTCAAAGTTCAAAGTTCAAAGTTCAAAAAAACGAAGACCAAAGACCCAAGACCGAAGACCTGATCTCAAAAGGCACGCTCTTTTTATTGAAAAATAAAGACCGCTACGGCGTTTGGTATTCGACGCAAACGACGATCAATGTTTTGGACGCGTTTTTAGCGACGCTCGAGAATGAAAATTCGAAAAATAATCAAAACGCCGAAATTCAAATTTTGCTCAATGGTGAAAATCTGCAAAACCTTCCGGTTTCGCCCGACCAAATTGCGCCGCTTACTCTGGATTTGTCATCAAAACTAAATACAACAGAAAATCGTCTGGAAATAAGAAGTTCTTCAAATTCACCAATTATGTCGCAAATCGTTTCAAATCATTATATTGATTGGCAAACGGCGGAAATCTCAAATCAAAACACGAGCGGCGCACGGCAACTCAGACTAGATTACCGTTGCGACCGTTTGGCAGCGGAAATTATGCAGGAAATTTCGTGCAGCGTCGAAACGCAGCGCGTCGGCTTCAAAGGTTACGGAATGCTTTTAGCGGAAATCGGCACGCCGCCGGGCGCGGATGTCAGCCGCGAATCTCTGGAAGAAGCCTTGAAAAACGATTGGAGCCTGAGCCGCTACGACATTTTGCCGGACAGAATAATTTTCTATATGTGGTCAAAGGCGGGAGGAACAAAGTTTAATTTTAAATTCAAACCGCGCTACGGAATCAACGCAAACACGCCGTCTTCAATTGTTTACGATTATTACAATCCGGAAGCGCAAGCCGTGATCGCGCCATTGAAGTTTTCGGTTAAGTAAATGTCTGGAGCAGATGAAAAAAGACTGGAGCGCATGCGTCCTCGCTTGCAATGAGCGCGGAAGCGCGAAAAAGCCTTTGCTCCGAAGAAAGTTTATTGTAATCAAACGCCTTTTCGCGCTATCGCGCTCATGCAAGCGGGGACGCATGCGCTCCAGTCTTTTTTCGCGTGTTAAAGCAACCGTTTCAAAAACTCGGCGCATCACACGCATTGAACTTACAAATCTTTTAAACTGTTGGAAAACTTGGAGTAAATGAAATGAAAAAGAAATTTTTCTTCGCAATCTCGGTGTGTCTTTTTTTAGCCGGCGCGATGCAGGCGCAAAATATTCTGCGTGTTGATGAAACCAAAACGACCGCCGTTATCCAGGCGAACAGTTTGAATGTAAATATTTTGCTGGAGAATTCTTTTCGGGCATTTCAAGCAGAAATCAAACTGGAGATTTTAGATGCGAGTGATTCGGTTTTAACAAAGAGCGAAACGGTTAAAAATCTCAAAAGCGGAAAGCAGAATCTGCCGTTTCGGCTTGATTTTTCGCAAAAACCGGATGCCGAAGACCTTCTCTGGCATCGCCTTAGATATTCGGTTTCGCAGGAAAATTCTCCGGTTTCGACGAGCGGAATTATCTCGCTTTCGGAAATAATGCCGGAGCTTTTCGATCTTCAAATTTCCGCGCCGGAAAAAGTTTTTGCGGGAATGAAATTTACTTCACATATTCTCGCACTTCACCCCGTTTCTAAAAAACCGATTAGAAATGTCGAAATTTCGGGCAAAGTTTCGCTCGAACTAAATGTTGATTCCGATGAAGACGAATTGGAAATTTCGGCAAACGGAAAAACGAATGACGAAGGTTTTGTAACGCTCAATTTTGAAATTCCGGCAAATGCCAAACTCGAAACGGGAAGTTATAACGGCGAAATCGAAATCGAAGGCAAGAAAAACGGCATCACGCGCAAGGCGGATGAAGATTTGGAAATCTCAATGGATTCGTTCGTTTATCTCAACACCGACAAGCCGATCTATCAGCCGAATCAGAAACTTTCCGTGCGCGGGCTGTTTTTGAATTTTTTGAAAAAACCCGTCGCCGATGCCGAATTGGTTTTTACAATTTCGGACGATGATGACGAAACCGTCTATACAAACACGGTCAAAACTTCGCGTTTCGGCGTTTCGAGCATCGAATGGCAAATTCCCGAAAATATCAAGCTCGGCAATTATAAGGTCGAAGTTGAAAATGACGATTCCGATGTGATCGCTGCCGCCGCAATCAAGATCACGCGCTACGATCTGCCGAATTTTAAGGTCAGCGTCAAAACCGACCGGACGTTTTACCTGCCGGCGCAAACCCTTGCGGAAATTACGGTTAATGCCGATTATCTGTTCGGCAAACAGGTTGAAAAAGGCAGAGTGAAAATCGTGCGCGAATTCGAAGGCGAAGCGGATGAAGATGAAGAAGAAGCGGAAGAAATTTACGAAGGCGAAACGGATGCGGCAGGAAAATTTACGGCGAAAATCGATTTAACGAAAGCTTTGGAAAAAATGAAAACTAACGAGTGGAAGCGTTTCGAAGATTTGAAATTTGCCGCGTATTTTACCGACGGGGCGACGAACCGAACCGAACTGAAACGCTTTGATGTGCGGCTTTCAAAAGAAGCTATCCATATTTATTTCTTTATTTACGGCTCGGACGTAAATCCGAAATTGCCGTTTCATTTTTATGTTTCGACATTTTTCGCCGACGGAACTCCGGCGCGAAGCGCCATTAAAATCAAGGGAAATTACGAAAATTTGAAAAGCAGCGAGATTCTTGCCGAGGCGAAAACAAACGCTTACGGCGCAAGCAAATTTGAAATCCGTATTCCCGAAAAACCTTTTGCGAATTTGGACGATAAATTTATTTTGGAAATTTTCGCCAGCGATAAAGAGGGAAATTCGGGCAGTTTTTCCGATAATCTTTATATTGACGAAAACGAAAAACAGATTTTCGTCAAAACCGACAAAACGATCTATCTGCCGAACGAAGCCATCGAAGCGCAAGTTTTATCGAGCGAAGCGAATAATTCGGTTTTTGTTGACGTTTTGAAAAATTCGAGCGTGATTTATTCGAAAAGAATCTCCGTAAAAAACGGCAAAGAAACCTTGCGAATTCCGTTTCGCCCCGATTTTGAAGGCGAATTAACGATTGCCGCGTATTTTAAAGATGAAAGATATAATCCGGTTTATCACGCGAAAACGGTTATCTTCCCTTCACCGAATAATTTGAATTTTAATCTCAAGTCGCTCAAAACCGCCTATCGCCCGGGCGAAGAAGCAAAACTCGATTTTCGCGTGCGCGACGCTCGATCAAAGCCGGTTGAAACCGCGCTCGGCATTGTTGTTCTCGATAAAGCCATCGAAGAACGCGCTTTGATCGAGCGCGTCGGCAGCAATTTCGCTCTTATTCAAAAACTTCTCGGAACGGCGGAATCATTCGGAAATCTGACGCGCCGCGATCTGAATAATCTCGATTTGGCAAAACCGATTTCGGCGGATTTTCAGCTGGCGGCGGAATTTCTGCTTGTTAAAAGAACATACCGACCGCAATTTTTTGACAGCGATTCTTACCGGGAAAATTTCAGCGAAATTTACAAAGATTATTTTGTAAAAATGCTCGAACCGCTCGCTTCGGCGATTGATTCGCATTATAAAAAAACGGGTGAATTTCCATCGGACGAAAAATCTCTGCGCCGGATTTTATTGGAGGGTGATATAAATTTCGACAATTTGCGCGATGCCTGGGGAATGCCTTTTCAAGCCGAATTCGAGTTTGACAGGACTATTGCCGCGCTTATTTTGAAAACTTCGAGCGCGGATAAAAAATTCGATACGGCGGATGATTTTGTCGTTAAACGAATGACTTTTCAAAGATTTGCCGCGCTGCAAAATAAGCTCAACGTAGTTTTCAATAATTTCGTCGCCGAAAATAAAACTTATCCGAAAACGGTCGAAGAATTAAAAACGGTGTTCAAAAACGGCGGAATCGATCTCGATGATTTACGCGATGAATGGAATCGCCCGTTTTACCTGACGGCGAGCGAATACGAATTCGATACGACTAAAAACACTTTGGAAACAATCGGAAATCTCGACGGTGAAAATCAGCAGGTCGTAAAATCGCGGCTCGTCCGGCAGAAATTGATGTTCTTTAGATTGAGAAGTGCCGGAAAAGGCGGCGTTCAGGGACAATTCGACAATTATGACGCGGCGTTTTTTTCGACTGTTTTGTCGGAAATTAATCTTTCGGACGAAAAAACTCTCGCCGCAATTTCAAAAGAAGGAATTTCCAATTCGCGCGGCGCAATCGGCGGCACGCTTGTTGATCCGATGGGCGCGGTTATTCCCGGCGCGACCATTACGGCAGAAAATCAGCGGACTCTGGAAAAAATTTCGGTTACGACAAATTATGAAGGTTTTTATCTGATCGAAAATCTGCCGTCGGGCAAATATATAATTTCGGCATCTATGCCCGGATTTCAAGTAACGACGGTTCACAATGTCGTCGTCAGTTCGATGAATCTGATTACTCTGAATATAACGCTGGAAGTCGGTCATGTCACATCGGTCGTTGAAGTTACTTCAGGCGCAGAAATGACGGTTAATCAATCAAGTTCGGCAGTTTCGACAACCGTTACCGAAACAAATTTTACGGTCGCGGGGATTTTAAATAGTATCGGCGGCAGACAGATTTCAACGCCGCGTCTGCGCGAATATTTCCCCGAAACGCTCGTCTGGCAGCCGGAAATTATTACCGATAAACGCGGGCGCGCTTCATTCGATTTCAAACTCGCCGACTCTTTGACGACGTGGAAACTTTACGCTATCGGCTCGACCGCTTCGGGCGAAATCGGTCTGATTGAACAGGAAATTCAGACCTTTCAGCCTTTTTTTGCCGAACTCGATCCGCCGAAAATTCTGACGACGGGCGACGAGATTTCTCTTCCCGTGCCGATTCGAAATTACACCGACAAACGCCAAAAGGTCGCGGTTTCAATGACGGAAAACGATTGGTCAACTTCTCTTAACGGCGCAACCCGGCAAATCGAAATCGAGCCGAACAGGGCGCAGAACGCGATCTTTAATTTTCGCGCGGATTCGCCCGTAACTGATGCAAAACAAAGAATTACGGCAATCGCCAAAGACGAATCGGATGCGGTTGAAAAAACTTTGACCGTCAAACCGAACGGGCGCGAGATCGTTCAGACGCAATCGGCGATGTTCAGCGAAAGCGGCGTTCTGAATATCAATTTTCCCGAAAATGCTTTTGCCGATACAAAAAAAGCGGAACTCAAAATCTATCCGAATATGCTCGCGCACGTCGCCGAATCGGTCGAAGGACTTCTTAAGAGACCTTACGGTTGCGGCGAACAGACAGTCTCTTCGACATATCCGAATCTTTTGATCTTGAAACTCGAAAAAGATTTGGGCAAATCGGTCGAGCCGCGAATAAAACGCCAGGCTGAAGAATATCTGCGCGACGGCTATAATCGTCTTTTAAATTATCAAACTCCGGGCGGCGGTTTTTCCTTCTGGGGAAAAACAGACACGCCGAAAGTCGCGCTGACGGCTTACGTTCTGCGGTTTTTAACGGACGCGGAAGACTTTATCGAAATAGACGAAAAAGTTATTGAAAATGCAAACAGATGGCTCTTAGCACAACAAAATGGGGACGGAAGCTGGGAAAACAACGCGCAAATTACCTCATATATCGTGCGGACGATTTCGATAAATTCCGGCGACGATTCGGAGAAGAAAAATGCTTTAACAAAAGGCTTCGAGTATTTGAAAACCGTTTCAAACGAAAGACAAACTCCTTATATTCTTACCAATTTTGCGCTCGCTTTGATCGAAACGGGCGATTTGGAATCTGCCGAAGATATTGCTCAAAAGCTGAAACTGCTTGCTAAACAAGATCAATTTTCAACATTTTGGGAATCGGAAAGCACGCCGTTTTACGGTTGGGGAAAGCCGGCGAATATCGAAACGACCGCGCTCGTTTTGCAGGTTTTTATCAATTTGAAAGATGCGAAAGTGAATTTGGAAAACCCGGCGATTGAAAACCGTTATTTAAATGAAATTTCGGCAGGTTTGCGATTTTTGCTTGATAATAAAGACAAATACGGCGTTTGGCATTCGACTCAGACGACTGTCAATGTTTTGGATTCTTTGATTCTTTTTCAAAAATCCATACTCGCTTCGCCGGAAAATAACAAAGCGGAAATTTATGTCAACGGTGCGAAATTGCAGGACTTAACCTTTGATGAAAATACGCTGGCAAATCCGATTTTTATTGATCTTTCTTCCGCTTTGAACAAAGAGGCAAACCGCATTGAAATAAAAACCGCGTCGAAAATGAATTTGCTGATGGCGCAAATTGTGGCGAAACATTTTATTGATTGGAAGGATGCGGAAACGGATTCAAATTATTTCGATTTGCAGGTAAATTACGATAAATTGCAGGCAAATATCGGCGAAGAAATAACTTGCGCGGTCAGGATCGAGAGGAAAAATTACAATCGCAACGGGATGATCTTAGCAGAGATCGGCATTCCGCCGGGCGCGGATGTTGACCGCGCTTCTCTGGAAAAAGCCTTAAATAAAGGAATTTCGCGCTACGACGTGTTGCCTGATAAAATCGTGATTTACGCGTGGATTGCCGCCGATCCGGTTGATTTTTCATTCAAATTCAAACCGCGCTACGGAATCAACGCGCAAACTCCGGCTTCAATTGTTTATGATTATTACAATCCGCAAGCCGAAGCTTCGGTCGCGCCTTCGAAATTCTTGGTGAAGTAATGACTGGAGCAAACGACTGGAGCGCAAGCGTCCCCGCTTGCACCGTTGCCTAAGCAACGGAACGGCGTTTAATTACAATCAAGTTTTTTGTAATCAAACGCTTTTTCGCGCTATCGCGCTCATTGCAAGCGGGGACGCTTGCGCTCCAGTCATTAATTTGCTCCGGTTTTATTTCGTCAGCATCCAGTTTTCGCCCGCGCCGATCTCGACCGTGAGCGGAACGTCTAATTGGACGGCTTTTTCCATCTCGGTTTTGATGATTTCCGTCGCTTTTTCGACTTCTTCAATCGGCGATTCAAATAAAAGTTCGTCGTGAACCTGCATAATCATCCGTGTTTTTAAACCCTCGCGGCGCAAAGCTTCGTCAACTCTGAGCATCGCAATCTTGACAATATCGGAAGCCGTACCTTGGATCGGTAGATTAATAGCTTCGCGTTCGGCGCGGGAACGGACGTTGTAATTGCGGTCGTTGATCGAGGGCAAATAACGTCTTCTGCCGTATATTGAGGTTACGAAACCTTTTTCCCGCGCTGCTTCGGGCGTTTCTTCCATAAATTTTTTGATGCCTTTGTAGGTTTCGTAATAATCTTCGATCACCTGTTTGGCTTCCGAGCGCGAAATGCCGACTCTCTGCGACAGACCGAAGGATTCGACCGCATAAGCAATCGCAAAATTGACGATTTTCGCGAGGCGGCGTTTCTCCTTTAATTCTTCCGGAGTTTTCGCGCCGAAAACGAGTTTTGCAGTTTTGGCGTGAATGTCTTCGCCTTTTTTATACGCTTCGAGCATCACTTCGTCGCGGGTGATATGCGCCAAAATCCGCAGTTCTAATTGCGAATAATCGGCGGAAATCAGCTTAAAGCCTTTTTCGGGAATAAATGCGCGTCGAATATGCTGTCCTAGTTCGGTGCGAATCGGGATATTTTGCAAATTCGGATCGGTCGAAGAGAGTCTCCCGGTCGCCGCGACGGTTTGATTGAGCGTGCCGTGAATTCTGCCGTCGGAGGCGATTTGATTCGGCAAAACGTCGGAATATGTGGATTTGAGCTTTTCGAGTTCGCGGTAATCAATTATAAATTGCGCGATCTCATAAGTTTCGGCGAGTTCATTTA
>CAYUGW010000134.1:0-9146 GCA_964444245.1 uncultured Blastocatellaceae bacterium
TCACGCTTGCCTGCATCGTGCGCGGATCGAAGGCTTGCGTTGATTTACCGAAATTCGCCAGCGACAGATCGGCGTTCGGCAGATATAAATTGACATTATTCAAAGCATTAAACGCATCGAGCCGGAGTTTCAGCTGCCTTGTTTCGCCGAATCTGAAACTTCTGCCCAAAGCCAGATCGAGCGTCGAATAACCGGGACCGCGAAATGTATTACGCCCGAGATTGCCGTTTTCTCCGGGCGTTGGTGTCGGAAAAGCCGATGCCGGAAATAAACCGTTCAAAAAATCCTGCCGCCCGAAATTCGTATTTATTCCGACCGGCGCATTCGGGCGGTCATAAAAACCGCCGCCGACCGAACCGCCGCCGCCGTCGCGGTTATAATCGGCGTTCGGCGAACCGTTCCAGACGGAAAAAGGTCTGCCCGATTGCATCGAAAAAATCGCCGAAAGCTGCCAGTCTTTAGTTAAAAATCCTAAGATACCGTTATTTTTATTAAAAAGTTCCGGTGTCCAGATTCCCGAAAATGAAAAGCGGTGCGGAATATCGAAAAGCGAGCGGGCGCGTTCGCATTTTAAGCAATCAACATCCTGCGCACCTTTTCCGGGTTCGGAATTATCGGCAAATTGTCCGGTCGAAGTGTCCGAAGATGTATCGAGCCATTTTGAAAAACGATAATTTGTCTGAAACGAAAAACTGCTCGAAAAACTCTTGCGAAGCTCGACCGTGCCGCCGTGATAGCTTGAATTTACGCCATTGGAAACAAAAAGAAGCGTTCCGAAATTCGGATTGATGCGGTCTTCCACGCCGTCGAGCAGATCGCCGCGAAAACGATTGACATCGTCAATTCTTTCAAGATTTACGCCGATTGTCCCATTATAGCCGAGTTCAAGAATCCAGCCCCGGAAAATCTCGCGTTGACCATTTAAAAAGAAACTCTGACTGTATTGCGTTTTGATGTCGGGATTAACGACAAATCCGGTCGGACGTATGCGCCGAGTTTCGCCCGGCAAGGGATTTATTCCGCCCTGCGCGTTCAAACCGCGGGCAAATTCCGGGTTAAAAGGAACGGGAATGCCGTATAAAATCTGTGTTCCGATTCCCTGCGAAGGCTGGCTGACAATTTGTATCGCATCCGGCGGCAGCGCACGCGCACCGGCGATTGATTGCCCGTGATGCGGTTGAAATGCAAGACTAAACCCGGCGCGAATCGAAGTTTTTCCGTCGCCGAACGGATCGAAAGCGATTCCCAAGCGCGGCGAAAAATTTGTTAATTCAGGTTTGAAAAGTCTTTCGACTCGACCGACCGAAGCATTTGCGAGTCTTTCGCGAAAATCAACGCCTTCGCCGAAAATTATCGAAGACAAAAGTCCTTCTTCTTCCCGCGCATCGCCGAGATAATCCCAGCGAACACCGAGATTTAAGTTCAGACGCGAATTTACCTTCCAATCGTCCTGCACAAAAAGCGCGGCTTCAAAAACGCGGAAACGGCGCGGAAAGCCGGTCGGTTCGCCCGTTTCGGGATTGACGGTCAAAGTCTGTCTGAACGGATTATCATTAATAAAATTAAGTAAATTTGAAAATGAATAAGCTCCGGCATTTCCGTTTCCGATTGACAAGTTTTTGAAAATCCGCCGACCTTCGCCGCCGAAACGAATCGTGTGATCGCCGCGAACGAGCGAAAAAGTATCGCGGATTTCAAAGGTTTTCAAAACCGTTCCCGAATTAAAACTGTCGCCGAACGGTGCGGTAATTCCGGTTATTAAAATATCGGGAATAATGGCATCGTCGTTTCCGCGATTCGTGTCAACAGTGGAGGATGCAAAACGCAGATCATTGACCGCATTATGAAAAGTTTTTGTATAGCCGATATTTAAGTTGGTAAATTTTCCGTCGTAAATTCCGCGCATTCCGCGTGCCGCCTTTCCGTTGATAGCGGCGGATGAACTCGTTCCGCCTTGGTCGCGCTGATATTCGCTGATAAATCTGCCGGAAATTTTATCTTTATCGGTGAAAGAATGATCTATGCGCACCAAGTATTGATTGAAACGCAGATAATCATTGAGATTGACGGTCGCCGTTCCGCTTGCCGGAAGCGTTACGCCGCCAATCGTTAAATTCGTCTGATTTTGATAACCGCTGCCGACGCGATTCGGAGTCGGCGCGGCGTAATTTTGAAAAAGCGTATTGGCAATGCTGTTCGGGCGCGTATTTGCGACAAAATTTCTTAATTCCGGCGTTTCAACCTGAAAGGACAGAGCGCGGGCAATTGCATTACGCGTTCCTTCGTACGAAGCGAAAAAGAATGTTTTCTTCTTTATAATCGGTCCGCCGAAACTTCCGCCGAATTGATTGAAAACCTGCGGCGAACGCGATGAGGCGAAAAAGTTTCTGGCATTTAAAGCGGCATTTCGATGGTATTGCCAGACTTGCCCGCTAAAAGTATTCGTGCCGGATTTTGTCCGCATATTGACGACCGAACCGTTTCCGCGTCCGAATTCGGCGGAAAAATTATTGGTCTGCACCTGAACTTCTTCGATAACTTCAATGCTCGGAACGATCGAAGGCTCGCCCGTATTGTTGGCGTTCGTATTCATCGCCCCGTCCAAAACGTAATTGTTGCCGCGATAACGGTTTCCGTTGACGGTAACAACCGGAGAATTCGTCAGTTTCGTCGAATTTGCCGCGCCCGGAATTTCGGTTGCGCCCGCGCTCAGTTTCGGCAGCAGAAAAGCATCGCGCTGCGGCAGAGGCAATTCGGCGATTTCTCGCCGCGTAAAAGTGTCGGAAATTCTGGCTTCTTCCGAAACGCTCTGCAAATTCGCGTTGCTCTCGATCTGCACCGTTGCCGAAACTTCGCCGATTTCGAGTTTTATATTTAGTTGCGAAGTTTGCCCGACATTTAATTTCAGATTTTTGAGTTCGTAGGTCTTAAAACCCGGAACGCGTACGAAAATCGTATAATTTCCGGGCGGCAAACTGGCAAAAACAAAATCGCCGTTACTGTTGGTTGTCGTCGTTGTAACTTGCATTGTCGCTTCATTTTGAGCAACTACCGCCGATGCCACGATAATGTTTCCGGCATCGTCCGTAACTGTTCCGCGCAAAGAAGTTTCGCTGATTTGGGCAGTTGCCGAAACGCTTGAAAAAATTAGACACAAAAGAAACAAATTCAATTTGCGAAATAAAATATTCTTCGTTTTCACTTGATTTTACAGGTTTGTTCTAAAGTTTGGACTTTGTTGTTATACCACACAAAAGTCTCCGAATCAAGTGTTTTTTAAAATAATTTCCTTGCTCATTTTAACGATCTTCATTCCTTCTTTGACCTTTGTCCGGCACGATAAAACGGGCTTGTCTTTATTGGTTCCGGCGAGCCAAACCCGGCAATTAGCGCAATCGCCGTTCCAGCAAAAATCGCCTAAAGAAACCGTTTCGATGGAAAGATATTGAAAACAGCGAAGAAGCGAATTGTTTTCGGGAACTTCTCTCTTTTCGCCCAAAATTTCGATTTCGATGAGTTTTTCAAACGGTTCAAAAATGTCTGTGTAATCTTCGGGATTCATAATTCAAACATTATTCTGAACTCTCGAAAGCGGTTTCGTCCAATGCGAGTTTTTGAAGTTCTGCCTTTTTATCCAAAATATATTCAAGAAAAGCGCGAATCGGTGCGGAATTGTTGCCCTTGTGAGAAACCATCGCCTAGGTCTTTGATTATTAGTGAAAAAGTTTAAAAGTGAAAAAGTTTAAAAGTTTTTGGTGTTTTCTGGTTTTGGTTTTAGGAAAAACAGGAAAACCTGATATTTTGAGCAAATTTCTCTACAAATTAATAGAAACTTTTTCACTTTTAAACTTTTTCACTTTTAAACTTGCCGCTGAAACCTGTCCTAGTCAATTACAAATTCTCTTCATTAAAGAATTTGCCGCCCCTTTTTTTCTAACTTTTGAAACGGTCGCTTAATCTGATAAAATATCGAACTTGGGAGAAACATAAAAAAATGTCTTTAGTAATTTACACAAAACCGGATTGTCCGTATTGCGACAGAGCGCGCGCATTTTATAATGAAAACGGTATCGAATTTACCGAATACAACGCGCAGGACGATCCCGCAAGAAAGAAGGAAATGCTCGAATTATCGGGCGGCGATCTGGTTGTGCCGTGTATTGTCGAAAACGGCGAATATATTCAGTCGGGTTGGGGCGATCCGCCGCGCGGCTGAACGGTGACACCCGAATAAGTCAGCAGTTTGCTGATAATAAACGAGTTAGTAAAACGCGGTGTTAATTCTTTTTAAGGTGATTGACAATGAATCTTTAATAAGGCAAAATTCATTGTTCAATTATCTTGGCTTGAATGAAATTGAGTTTTTTCACTATTAAAATCATTGCAATTTTACAATTATTTACAAAACTTAATTCGTATTAAATTCCAACCAAGATCAAGAAAAACAAATCCAAACTAACGTATGGTTGGCTCAAAAATTAATCAATACGAAATCTTGGAAAAAATCGGCGCAGGCGGTCAGGGAACGGTTTATAAAGCCAGAGACACGAAACTCGACCGCGTTGTTGTAATCAAAGTTCTGCCGCCGGAATTAACCGCCAGAACCGCCAATTTTACCCGCTTTGCCCGCGAAGCCCAGCTTTGCTCACAACTCGATCACCAAAACGTCTGCACGATTTTCGATTACCACGAAGACAACGGAATTTTCTATATTGCAATGCAGTATGTGCAGGGAAAAAATGTCCGTCAGCTTGTCAACGGTCGCCCGCTCGAGCTGAAAAGTGCTTTGAGCATTGCCATACAGGTTTGCGACGCGCTTGCCTACGCCCATTCCCGAAACATCATTCACCGCGACATAAAAGCGGGAAACATTATGGTTACGGACAGCGGGCAAGCTAAAATTCTCGATTTCGGGCTTGCCAAATTAATGGAAGATGAAGTCGTTCAAGGCGTTGGAGACCGTTCGGATATTACGGAATTAGGCGTGCCTTACGGAACGGCGACGTATGCCGCGCCCGAGCAAGCGAAAGGCGAAAAAACGGATCACCGGGCGGATATTTTTTCAACCGGAGTATTGCTCTACGAAATGCTTACGGGAATCTGGGCTTTTCAAGGCAAAACCGTCATTGACGTGCGCCATCAGGTTTTGCACGGAACGCCGCGCCCGGTTGCCGATATGCGTCCCGAACCGACTCCGCCGCGACTTCAGGCAATTATTGATAAAGCTCTGGCAAAAGATCCGAAAAACCGTTACCAGCAAATCGCCGAGATGCGCGATGATCTGCGGTATGTTTTGCAAGAAATTTCAGGAGTTCCGCTTTTGCAGACAGATACATTCAAGCCTTCTCATATCGGAGACAAAAATCCGGTCAAACGCGCCTGGGATTGGCTGACCGGAAAATCAACCGGCGACGATTCCGTACAGGTTACGCCGTCGCTGACGATTACTCCGACCTATTCGCCCGACACGACCTATACCGCCAGCGGGCAGGAAAAGAAAAGCGTGGCAATTTTGCCGTTTAAGAATCTGAATCAAACGCCGGAATCGAATTTTTACGAATTTGCTCTGGCTGATGCCGTTATTACCGAACTTGCCCAGCTTCGTTCGTTGATCGTTCGCCCGTCTTCTGTTATCGCCAAATATCAAGGCAAAGAATTCGATCCGCGCGAAGTCGGGCGAGAATTGCGTGTTCACGCGGTTTTGTCCGCCGGATTTTTGCGTCTGGGCGATAAAATCCGCGTTACGGCGCAGCTTCTCGATGTGATCAGCGGCGAAATTTTGTGGAGCGACCGCATTGATGCCGAAGGCGAAGACATACTCGCTCTGCAGGACACAATCGCCCAGAGGATTTTAGAAGGTCTGCGGCTCGAACTCTCGACCGGCGAACAGGAAAAACTCGGTCGCCGACCGACCGATAATGCCGAGGCGTACGAAGAATATTTGCGCGGACGCGATAATTTCGGCAGATTTATTTTCCGCACGGTTTCCAACGAAGACTGCGAAGCGGCGATTGCCAATTTCAAACACGCCGTCGAACTCGATTCGCATTTTGCTCTGGCGCACAGCGGACTCGGCGCGTGTTATGCCAACCGCGTTTTCAAAGGAATGGGCAACGCCGAAGATTATACATACGCTGAAGCCGCTTTCAGCAAAGCCTTTAAGTATGATCCGAATGTCGTCGAAGCGCGGGTTTTGATGATTTTGATTTATCTTTCGCGCGGCGAAAAGAAAAAAGCGCGCGTCGAGATTAAAATTCTGGAAGATCAATTTCCCAACGAAGCCCCGCTTTATTTTGTTAAAGGCACGATGCACCGGCTCGACGGCGAATATCAGGAATCAATGCAGGCTTGGGAAAAACTCGTCCGCCTCGATCCGGCGGCGCGTGTCGTTGCCAGTTATAATCAGGCAAGAATTTATCTCTATCAGGGAAAATATACGGAAGCCCTGAAAGAACTCGACAAAGGCGCAAAACTCGAACCGAATCATCCTCTGATCAGAATTTTTCGTTCGAGCGTGCTTTTATATGTCGGCAGAGAAGATGAAGCTATCGAAATGATGCGCGGGGTTTTGGAACAAAATCCGAAAATGGACGGAATTCGCCCGCTTTATGCGATGTTTCTGGCTCACTGCGGCAAAACCGAAGAAGCCCGCGCACAACTGACCGATGAAGCGAAAAACTTAGCCAAAGCCGATCACGATATGGCATATTGGATGACTTCGGCAAATTCCCAGCTCGGTGAAATTGACGAAGCGTTCTACTGGATGGAACGCGCCGTCAAACTCGGCAATGAAAATAAGGCGTGGTATGAAAACGACAAAATGCTCGCGCCGCTTCGCAAAGATCCGCGATTTCTGGAAATTCTCGGCAAAATAGAAAAAGGAATGTAAGCAGTAAGGCAAAAGTAAAAAGGCGAAAGGCAAAAGTTAGTAATTCATTCAAAATCCGGCAAATATAAACTCACGTTTCGCTGTTGTTTGTAACGTCTTAACAAGAAACGAGTTAAAAAATGATAAACTTTTGTTTTAAAAATGTTAGGCATTGATTTATAAGAAGTTAAACAAATTTTAAGCGAAACATGGGTATAAAGTTAAGAATATTTTTCGCGCATTTTAATAAACCGTAAAACACTTGCTTACCTGCTTAAAATTTTAACATTCCCTTTTCTTAAACTGAGACCGAATATTACTTTTTTCCCTCTTTTTCAAAGACAAACTGATTACAGCCAAGCCCGACATATCCGCAAATTAATTTCGTTAAACGATAACCTTTCGCTTTATAAAATTCGAAAATTTCGTCCGGCGTGGCGACTTCATACGGATAACCGCCCGCCCAATCAACCATATCGTACCAGCGATTCATCCCGCGATTGCCGTTATATTTTGTCCAGGATTCGATGTATTTCTGCGGTTTAAGTTGAATAATCGAACTCAAAAGCTTTTTCGATTCTTCGGGCAAAAAAACCAAAGCCGTAAAGGGCGGCTGCAAAATTTTCGGCAGTTTATTATAAGTTTTCTTGATCCATTTCCAGCGCGTTGCCTGACTTCCCGTATCGTTATAAATGGCGATAAAAAGTTTTCCGCCGTCGGCAACGGCAAGCTCCGCGTTTTCAAGACCTTGCCACATTTTCCCGGTGTGATGCAGAACGCCCCACGAATAAACGACATCGAATTTGCCGAGCGAAGCGACATATTCGCGGTCTAACGCCGAGCCTTGTTCGACCTTCCAATTTTCGTCATCCGCAAAATAGCGGCGGCGCAATTCGTTCGTGCAGGCAAACGAATTCGTATCGAAATCAAAAGAATGAACCCGTGCGCCGAGCCGCCGCGCGGCAAGACTGAAAAGTCCGCTTCCCGAACCGATGTCGAGAAAGGTTTTCCCTTGTAAATCCTCGACTTCGAGCATTTCTTTGAGCGAATTTTCGGCTTGCGAGATTCTGCTCTCATCGAGAAGCCGAAGAAAATTACTCCAATTTTTCCCGAACTCGAATCTTTCGCCTTCCGAAACTTCCTGTTTGTGTTGCTGTGCTATTTCCTGCATTTCGCTTGCGGCTTTCAAGATGATTTGCCTCTTTGTTACGATAAGTTTCTATTTTCTGACCGAATTAATAATACAACCAATAATACAAAAATTTCACATATTCGCTGATAATAAATTTCCAGCCGCTCGGCGAGAAATGTCGCGCGAATGAATCCGAAGATTCCTGTTCGATATTGGCATTTAAAATGCCGATTTCGGTCGGCAGATTTTGGTCGGCAAACGTCTTCTCAAAAATCCAGAGCGCACGCCGCGTGTGATAGGCGGAAGTTACTAAAAGGAGCGATTTCAGATTATTTGCCTTTGCTTTTTCCCGCAGAATTTCGGCTTCGGAAAAAGTTCCCGAAACTTGCGGCGGCAGCACTTCAATCGCATCCGCCGGAACGCCCTGATTGATTAATTCTTTTTTCGCCAGTTCGACAAACGGCGGATTTCTTTTTTCTGCTTGCGACCAGCCGGCTTTTCCGCCGTCGTCGGTTAAAAAAATGCGCGGAGCAACGCCTTGTTTATAGAGATGTGCGGCTTTCTGCGCCCGCTCCGTATAAACGGACGAACCGCCCAAAACAAGAATCGCATCGGCTTTAAGTAAAGGTTTTTCAACAATTAAAAACTTTCCCAAAAACGGCGCAACTAAAATCCAGACAAAAAGGGAAATCAGAAGAAAAATCAAAACTCTGAAAGTTCGGCTCATCTCCCTTTCTCCTCATCTCCCTTGCTCCCTTTCTGCATTACCCGGCGGAGTTCTTCAATCCGCGCTTCCCAGCTTTCCGCTCTTATCGAATCGCTGATTATCTCTTTCGGAGTTTCGTCTTTTAACGCCGTTTCGATCTTTTCGATAAATTCTTCGTGCGTTTCACCGATCAGACAGTGATCCAAAATCCTGACTTCGGGAATATCCGTCGAAACGACCTTCAAACCCGCCGCCAGATATTCGCGCACTTTCAGAGGGTTTGCCGCCAGAGTTAATTCATTGATCGCAAAAGGATTGAGCGCGACATCGAAACCTTTGCAAAAATTCGGAAGCTCCGCGTAAGGCTTGCGCCCGAGAAAATGAACATTTTTAACTTTGTCTAAAATTTTAACTTTCTGCTCGGCATCAACCGCGATTTT
>CAYUGW010000135.1:0-9136 GCA_964444245.1 uncultured Blastocatellaceae bacterium
TTTACGGATAAGTATATCCTCCTTGAATGCCGAGCGGAATGCCGAGCGCCCAATAGATCATCAAGAAAATTATCCACGTGACGAGAAATGCGATTGAATACGGCAGCATCAAGGATACAATCGTGCCGATTCCCGTATCTTTCACATATTTTTTAGCAAAGACAACGACGAGCGGAAAATACGGCATCAGCGGCGTGATGATGTTCGTGCAGGAATCGCCGATGCGGTAAGCGGTTTGCGAAAGTTCGGGCGAGATTCCGAGCTGCATCAGCATCGGCACGAAGATCGGCGCGAGCAAAGCCCATTTTGCCGAAGCCGAACCGACCAGAAGATTAACAAATCCCGATAAAATGATAATCCCGACGATTGTAACTTGTCCGGGCAACCCTAAATCTCGCAGGAAATTCGCTCCTTTTATCGCCAGCAATGCGCCGATATTAGATTGAGCAAAGGCGGCGATGAAAAGTGATGCGAAAAACGCCAGGACGATGTAATATCCCATCGTACTCATCGATTTGCTCATTCCCTCGATAATATCGCGGTGACCGCTGATTGTTTTTGCCACATAACCATAAACGATTCCGGGCAGCAGAAACAAAATAAAGATCAAAGGCACGATTGCCAGCATCAGAGGCGCGTTTGAAGCGGTCAATTGCGGCGGATTTTGCTCGGCATTTTCCAAAAATGCGGCGGAATATGTTTTGGCGGGTTCTTCGCCAATCTTGGCTTTTAAATCGGCTTCAAAAGCCGTTTTGGTAAATTCACGGTTTTTCGAGGCTTCGGCTTTTTTCAAAACGTCTTCGGGAATTCCGGCGGTTCTCAGGTTTTCAAACGAAGAATTGGTCAATTTGTAACCGACGGGCGAGCGCATCGGCGAGCTTTCGGGAATCGAAACCGCCGTCAGAATCGCCAGACCGATCAAAAGCGAGGCAAATGCCGCCACCAATCCGCGTTTTTCCAGTTTGCCGAGTTCTTCCATTTTCGGCATTTCGTCCTCATTGCCGTCAACCTCGACCTTTTTCAGACGCGGTTCGATAATTTTGTCGGTCACATACCAACCGACCGCCGTAATTACAAGGCACGAAGCCGCCATAAAAAACCAACTGCTCAAAGGATTTACCGTTCGCGCCGGATCGAGAATCTGCACCGCCGATTGCGTCAGTCCAGAAATCAAAGGATCGAGCGAAGACGGAATAAAATTGGCACTGAAACCGCCCGAAACTCCGGCAAATGTCGCCGCAATGCCGGCAAGCGGATGCCGTCCGGCGGAATAAAAAATCACCGCGCCGAGCGGAATTACCAGAACATAACCCGCATCTGCCGCCAGATTGCTGATGATGCCGATCAATACCAGCATCGGCGTTAAAAGACTCTTGGAAGTAAAGCTCAAAAGCCATTTGAGCGAAGCGTTGATAAATCCCGTATGTTCCGCCACGCCGACACCGAGCAGCGCGACTAAAACGATTCCGAGCGGATGAAAACTCGTAAATGTCGTCACCATCGTAGATAAAAACGTGGCAATCGCTGTTCCGGTCAGCTGACTGTTGATGATAATTGCCTGACCGCTGCGCGGGTCGATTTCCGTAAAAGTTACGTTCGATAAAATTGCCGATAAAGCCCAGACGACGAACATCAAGATCAAAAACAAAGCCGCCGGATCGGGCAGTTTGTTGCCGATTGTCTCGATCAGGTTCAGCGTACGGTCTAAGAAAGAAGATTTTATTTTCTCTTGATTGGTTTCATTTTCCATAATTGTTTTCGTGTAAATTTAAAATTTTTTCTGCAAAAACAGCTTTTTATCCGATAAATTAAGAAAGGTTTGCTTGAATCCTGTACAAATTTTAATCGAGAATTTTTGAAAAATGTCGCGGAAGGGATTTATGCCGAATACTGTTGTTAAAGGTAATCCGATATTGAAATAGTCTGATAAAATCCCATCGAAGCATTGACGATTCCTCAAAATATCCAAATTGTTTGATTCAATTGAAGTTTAATTCTTACTTAACTTAGCAGAGATTGTAAAATATTAAAAGATAAGTTTTTTTGTCAGGCGTGTGAAAAATCTATCAACCGATGGCGAAAACAGCAGAAATTGCGGGAAATCCTGAGAGCGTAAAGGTTTCGCCTTCGTCTATTCGTTCGGCTAAATGGCGGCAATTGATTTTGCACCATCCGCCGCCATTTTCGAGGGGTGAGTTCAATAATTTGCGTTTCATTTGTTTTCTTCTAAAACGAAATCAAATAAAACGGTTTTCATTTTGCCGCCGGTCTGATCAGCCAGGTAAAAATAATTGTCAGCAAACTCAGCGCGAGAATCACTTCAGCCCAGAAAAATGAAACGTAATCGCTGAACGTGCCGATCGGCGGAACGGCGGGTTGAGAATTGCGTACGGCGACAAATGCGAAAATTAATGTCGCGATAAACGAAAACATAGCTATTTCGACTTTGCGACCGCGAACGACGACGCTTAAAACGAGCAGTAAAACGGCGATTGAAACGCCCCACATCAAAAGCATCACAAAAACCGAAAAGAATTGAACCATTGACGAACGATCAATCATCATCTCGATTTCCATATATTTGTCATCGCTGTCTTTACTCTTGGCGGTTTCGATTGTGTAGCCCGGCATTTCCGGCGCGAAATCCAGTGTAAAAGGGATTTCTTCTGCTTCGGTTTCCTCTTCTGCCGCGTCGGGTTTCGGTTCGGGTTTTGGTTCGTCAGACGGATTTTCTTCCGTCGGTTTGGGTTTATCGGCAGGTTTGTCGGGTTTTGTCGTAAAATACAAAATCAACTCGGCTTTGTGATTATCAAATGGATAATCCGAAACAACTCCGTCATACATATTCATCACGACTTCGGTTGAAGTCATCCGTTTTCCTTTATCAAAACTGACTTCCTGTTTGCCGTTTGAACTGTTGGTGTCGAATTTAACGGTTCGCTCCAGAGTTCCGTCTTCATTGGAAAGATTTCCGTGCGGTGCAAATTCCAGCCTTACGCTGACATCGCCCTTGATCGGGTCAATCGAAAGCACCTTGGCGACAACTTCAATAAAATCCTTACTTGTGGTCGAAGTCGGATTATTTTCGGTTTGAGCCGTTGCCGTAAAAGCCGTGGCGATTACGAAAACTACTATTAAAAAAATGTTTTTAATGCGAAGTTGATTGGCGATTGACATAAATTTTCTTCTCCTGTATTTTTCTTTGCTGATAAAAAAAAAGCAGAGCAATTTTTGTTTGTGAGCAGAGTTTAGAGCGGTTTGCAGGCATTGTGAATAGAGGCTTTTACACGATTTTTCTAGGTAAAAACACACAATTTCAGATTTACGTGGAATGAAATAATGACAGGAAACACGAATTTACAAAACGGTTTGTTTAGTGAAAGAGATAAAAAACAAAAAATGCGGGCGCAGAGCAACCCTTTCTGACCTGAAATTATTATCAAGTTTTTTGAAAACACTTTATCTTTACTCAAGTTAGGGCAAAAAAAGACAAGCTAAAAACAATTTCAGGTGTGGAAGGGTTGCTCTGCGCCCGCGCCTTCTCTACGCTATTTAATCACTCAATTCCGATTTATGTGTCAGTGCAAAACGCAGGAGTGCATTGGTGCCGTGAATGTCTAATTTCTGGCAGATGTTGGTGCGGTGATTATCAACCGTCCGCGGGTGAATAAAAAGAATCTCGCCGATCTGTTTGCTGGTTTTTTCGTCGGCAATAAATTTGAGCACGCGGCGTTCGGTTTTGGTTAATGAATTCAAACCGCCGGTTTGCTCTCGGAACGCGGCGATTTTCCGGCTTCGTCTAAAAAGATATTCGGTCAAAGAAGGCGTAACGTAATGTTTTCCGGCGAAAACCGTTTTGATGCAGTCATTGATGTCGTTTGCCGCGTTGTCTTTAAGAACGTAACCTTTGACACCGGCATTCATCGCCGCATTAAACATCATTTCATCATTTAGCATTGTCAGGAAAACGAGCGCGATCGGCAAATTTTTGTCTTTGATTTTTTGCGCCAATTCCAACCCGCTCATTTGCGGCATTTGGACATCGGCAACGACCACTGACGGTTTTAGATTATCAATCAGCTCCAAGGCTCTGATTCCGTTTTCGGCTTCGTCAACGACTTTTAATTCCGTATCGGATTCAATAACCTGCCGAAGTCCGCGCCGGAAAATCGGATGGTCGTCAACTATCAAAATGTTTATTAAACTCGTCATACAAGAGTTGTAAGTGTTTAGGTTTTTGATTAATGGTGAAAAAGTTGTTTTTTATCTGACAAATTTGCCGTTGCTCCTGAATTTTTAGCATTTAATAGAGCCGAAATTTTAAATCAATAATTTTAGAGCAGTTTAACTTTGAATTTACGGTTTTTCTCTGCAAACTCTGCGTCTCTGCGTGAGAAAAATTGTATCACGCACATCATCCGCAGAGTTCGCAGAGTGAAAATCGAATCCAATAAATTTCCTTATATTGATCTAAAATCCGCTCTAAATCGTTGAACCTGCGAAATTTACCTGTTCGCCTGTCAATGAATAATGAATCCCTTCGGCGGCGAGTTTGCCCATCTGCGAAGCGTCAACCGCTTCCGCGCCGCCATTAACGCAATCGCCGCCGGCGAAGATTTTCGGATTCGAGGTTTGCATCGATTCATTAACCGAAACGCGCTGCTTTTCGTCAAATGCGATGCCGATACTTTGCAAAAATCCGACTTGTTTTGATTGCCCGATTGCCTTGATGACCATATCGCAAGCGATTTCAAACTCGCTTCCGTCCGATTTCCGGCACAGCAATTTTTCGACTTTTCCGTTGCCGATTATTTCCAAAGGGGAAGTTTGCCAGACAAATTCGATGCCGTCTTTTTTCGCCAGTTCGTATTCGTAATCGTAAGCCGAAATGTCTTTTTCCGTCCGGCGATAAATCATCAAAACTCTTTCCGCGCCTAACCTTTTAGCCTGCGTTACGGCATCAATCGCCGTATTTCCCGCGCCGATGACCGCCACGGTTTTTCCTAATTCGACGTTTTTCCAATCGCGTGTTTTGACCTGTTCGATAAAATGCAAAGCGTCCAAAACGCCTTCAAGATCTTCGCCCGCGATATTTAACCGATTCGTTTTGCCGAGTCCGATAGCGAGAAAAATCGCGTCGTGTTCTTTTTGCAATGTTTCCAGAGTTATAAATTCTACATTTTTTCCAATTGTGAAATTTTCGGTAACTTCATTTGGAATTTGAAATTCGGAATTTGAAATAACTTCCGCATTCAAAATAAATTTTACTCCCAAAGTTTCGACCATTTTTACTTCATCGAGCGAATCCTTCTGCGTCATTTTATATTCCGCCATTCCGTAAGTGTCTAATCCGCCGGCTAGGGCGCGTTTTTCATAAATCGTAACCGCATAACCCAAACGTGCCAAATAAGTTGCCGCGCTCAAACCCGCCGGACCCGAACCGATTATGCCGACCGATCTGCCGTTCGACGCGCCTTTTTGAAAGATTTGTTTATTATTTTCAACCGCAAAATCGGTCGCGTATCTTTGCAAACGCCCGATCTCGATCGGTTTATCCATCAAAGTTTTCTCGACACACGCGCCCTCGCACAAGACTTCGACCGGACAAACCCTTGCGCACGACGCGCCAATCGGATTCGCGTCAAAAATCACACGCGCCGAACCCAAAAGATTTCCCGAAGCTATTTTTTTGATAAACGACGGAACATCAATATGCGTCGGACACGCGTGCGTACAGGGCGCGTCGTAGCAGTAAAGACACCGATTCGCCTCGAAAACCGCTTCGGCTTCAGACAATTTCGGATTAATTTCTGCAAAGTTTTGTTCGATATGTTCGTTTGAAAGTTCAGTCATAATTTTTTTTCAACCACATAGAAACATAGAAGACATAGAAAAAAATTATGTTTTCTATGTTTCTATGTAGTTCAAATTTGCTTAGTCCGCTACGATTGCGCCGTAAGCATCCGGTCGTCTATCTCTATAAAATTGCCACGTATTTCGCACTTCCTTAATCTTGTCCATATCCAAATCGGCGACGACTAATTCGTCCTGATCGCGGGAAGCTTCGGCGATAATCTGCCCGCGCGGATCGCAGAAATAGCTTTGACCGTAAAATTCACCGATGTTCCACGGGGCTTCCGTGCCGACTCTATTTATCGCGCCGACGAAATAACCGTTGGCAACGGCGTGCGCGGGTTGTTCGAGTTTCCAGAGATATTCGCTCAAACCGGCGACGGTTGCCGAAGGATTAAAGATAATTTCCGCGCCATTAAGTCCTAAACATCTTGCGCCTTCGGGAAAATGTCTGTCATAACAAATATAAACGCCGATTCGCGCAAATGCCGTATCGAAACACGGATAACCCAAGTTTCCGGGGCGAAAATAAAATTTCTCCCAGAATCCGGGCGCAACGTGCGGAATATGCGTCTTGCGGTATTTGCCCAGATATTTTCCGTCGGCATCGATTACGGCTGCCGTGTTATAATAAACGCCGGAAATTTCTTCTTCATAGATCGGAACTATCAAAACCATTCCGTGTTCTTTAGCGACCGATTGCATCATTTGCACCGTGCGCCCGTCGGGAACTTTTTCGACCGCTTCATACCAGCGCGTCTGCTGTTCGGCGCAGAAATACGGCGTGGTAAAAATTTCCTGAAAACAAAGCATCTGCACGCCCTCTGCCGCCGCGTCTTCGACTAGTTTCATTTGGTGTTCGATGTTCGCGCGTTTTATTTCCTCGATCGGCGCGTTCACATCGCCGACATTGTGCGCTTGAATAAGTCCGCATTTAATTATTCTTGACATAGTTTTTCCTTAAAAAAAAATTACAAAACTTTAATCGTTACGGTCGGTGCATTTTTTGTCGCCTGGTTAATCATTCCTTTATCGAAGGTCAAAAGTTCGACGGTTCGTGTTTTCGCCAAATCTTCGGCAAGGGCGATGTAAAGACCGTCCGATGAACGACTGCAACCGTAAGTTTCCCGAATTTCAATCGCTCTTTTTATAAGAGATTGGTCATCCGTTTCAGTTGAAATGTTTTGAATCAAAATAAGAAATTTCTCAATCGCCTGTTCGTATTCGGTCAAAGTCAAAACACCGGAAGCGAGTTTTTGGCACAAAGCAAACAAAACTTCCGACACAACCACATTCGGGGCGAAAAATTCCCAGCCGTTTTGCGAATAGTAATTGAAAGCGGCTTCAGCGATAAGATGCGTTCCAATTTCATTGGAAGCCATCGAAACTAAAATGCTGGCATCAACGACAACGGCATCCGTATTACTCGTCGGTGTCATAGCCATACATTTCTCCGGCGCGTCCGCGGCGAATTATATCTACGCCGCTTTCGCCGCCCGTTTCGCGCATATTTTTATTTCGTTCACTGACTTTTCGCAACGCCTCCAACATCGCCAAATTCGGTTTCGGCGTTTCCGACGGCTCATCTTCGAGAATCGTAACGCGCACTTTTCGTCCGGCAAAACGGCTGGCGTGGCGCATTATTTCTTCCCAGGTTCCTTCTAAAACTCGTGTTTCCATAATGATTGGATTTTATCATAAAAAATGCGGTGGTTTTGATTTATTTTGATTGACTAAAGCTCGCATCATCAATCGCAATATTATTTTTCACATTCAAAATCCGGCGCGTCCAATAAATATTCGGCACCGCAAATTTAACAACGGTCGGCAATTTCACGCCGCCGAAATTTTTGTAATCAGAATAATCAACCTGATAAACAAAATCGCCCAAAACCGTCGGAGTCGAAGCCGTCCGGCGAACGAGAAAACCGCTTGAAACGTCGAAATAAAGTTTTTCGCCTTTGTTTTCGGCGGTTTTTCCGACCAAAACGAAAGCGTCCTTGCCGTCAATTTTTGCCAGTGAATCGAGAGTCAATTCGACATAGACCGTTTTCAGATTCGGATTGGCAAAAATCTGCGCTTCGCGTGCGATTTGTTCTGATTCGTCCTCTCTTAACTCGATTTTCGCTCCGTTTCCGAACTTTAAAGCGGCAGTGCCGTCGAAGATTTCCCTGATGATATAATCGCGGTATTCCTTTGACGGATAAACGGTCGTAACCGACATTTTACCCGGCTTTTGCGAAATTTCCTCGTATTCAAACGTCTTGCCGTCCGGTTCGATTCGGCGGGCTTTGATTTGCCGCGAAGTAATTTTCGCTAAATTGGCGCGTCCGCCCAAAGCCTTTTCGTATTTTGCCAGAATCTCTTCGACCGTAGGTTTCACGTCCGGCAACGCGGGGCGCGGCGGACGAATATTCGGAGTCAGAGAAATCGCGCTGCGCGGTACGGGAAAGCCTTGATGACAAGTATTGCAGTTGATTACGGGGCGACCTTCAAAATAATTTTTGTTCAGATCAAAAGTCATCTTGAGCATTTCGCGGGCGGTATCTTTATGTTCAAAACCTTCCTTCTCAAAATCCCCGTTATTCGACGCGTGGCAAAACGCGCAGTTCACGCCCAGACTCGCCGACATCATATTCATCACCTTGCCCAACTGATCGGCGGGCATATCATTTAAAACCTTGATGCTTTTGAACTTCTCTCCGGCGGTTTCGCTTTTTGACTGCATTTCTCCTTTCGATACGAAAAAAACGGACGCGAAAATCGCAAATGTGAAGATTAATATCAGTTTAATTTTTATTTTCATAAAATGAGAAATGCAATAAAAAAATCCAAAATCCAAAATCTAAAATCCAAAATCGAATCAGCTCATCCAATTCACACCAGCTTCCGCGTTCCATTTCGTCGTTGTTTTCTTGAGTTTCGTCCAAAATTCGATCGAACTTTTGCCCGTAATATCGTTTGCGCCGAAGCGCGATTCGTTCCAGCCGCCGAATGAAAACGGTTCGCGCGGAACGGGAACGCCGATGTTTACGCCGATCATTCCTGCCGAAGCGTGTTCCATCACATACCGCGCCGCGCCGCCCGATTGCGTGAAAACGCTCGCGGCGTTGCCATAAGGATTGGCGTTTTCGATCTTTAACGCTTCGTCTAAATTATCCGTGCGCATAATAGAAATCACGGGACCGAAAATTTCTTCGGTCGCCACCGACATTTCGGGCGTGACAAAATCAATGACGGTCGCGCCGACGTAAGTGCCGTTTTCCTTGCCTTCGACAACCGC
>CAYUGW010000136.1:0-9101 GCA_964444245.1 uncultured Blastocatellaceae bacterium
TTCTTTGCGAATTGATATTTTTTCCGTATCAACATCACAAGTTTTTAATAATTCTCTGATTCCGGCTTCTGTGCGCTCGATCAAAAACCAATTGGCGCAATATTCCATCCAACATTTATAAGGGTTTTCTTCGGCTATATTCGTAAATACAAACTTTCCTTCCGGTGCAAGAAGTTTTGTGTAAATCGCTTTGACTAAAAATGCGGCTTGGTCGTCTTTGAGGTAATCGAACAAACCTCCCGCCAAAACAAGGTCGAACTTGCCGAATTCCGCGAATTTATTGATTAGACGAAAAGTATTGCCGTGAACAATTTGAATTCTGTCCCGGATTGAAGCGAGTTTTTCAGCCGAAAAAGCCAAAGCGTCTTCGTCCATATCGTTCAGCACCATCAAATACTCAAACGGTTCGATTAAATCGAGCATTATTCGGACATCGGGCGAACTTCCGCAGGCGAGAATCAGAATTTTGGCAGGTTCGCCTTTATTTATGCCGTCTAAAATCGTTTGGAATATTCTATCGGCTTGATACCCGACTTTATTGCGATGCTGTTGGGCAACAGCGGTGTTCAGACAATATTTCTCGATCCAAAAGCCGAGCGTTTTCGGTTTCGCTTTATTTTCCGAACTTAATAAATGTTCGACCGTTTCGAAATCTCCCTGATAGCCGCGATACCAATTTTGCAGACGGGCGACAAACGGCGATTCACTTTGAATCAATCGAACTTCTCCTAAAACTTCCAATATTTTTTCTCGCGGAATCCCGTTTGATTCCGCTTCAAAAACGGCGTAATTAATCGCGTGCATCCGGCTTGCCACCCAATCAAAACTGCTCGAATGTGAAGTGTCTATTTTCTTGGAGCCGCTTACAAAATCATCCGCGGTTGTTTTCAGATTCCCGATTTTATCCGTCAAAATTCCCAAATCGTGTGCCATTATTCGCTGCCCTCCTCAAATAAAAATAAAACCAAATATCGAAAGACTTGTGCCGACCGAATTGATTAAGATCGGCATTTTTCAATATCCACGTATGCCGAACTTTAATAAACCGTTCCGACGGCGAGC
Organism: uncultured Blastocatellaceae bacterium; assembly: GCA_964444245.1. Lineage (GTDB taxonomy): Bacteria > Acidobacteriota > Blastocatellia > Pyrinomonadales > Pyrinomonadaceae > JAHCHG01. Next base: position 1,063 of record CAYUGW010000136.1, read on the forward strand.
ATAAAAATTGCGCCGATTAAGCTGATATGTTGTCGAAATGTCGGTAGTTCTTGCATTGGTTTTCTCCGTATAAATGAAGTGAAGCACAAATGAGTTCTCAAAATCTTCAAAATCGGTTCTCAAAATTCTCAAAATTTCTTGTAATATTTTTGTGTTTTTTGTCATATATAGATAGAGTAATCGGGTAAAAATGAAAATCTACGCTTTTGGCGATTATCGGTTGAATGCAAAGAACCGAAAATTATTTCGGCAGACGGGCGAGGTTGTGCCGCTTACGCCGCGTATTTTCGATTTATTGCTGACTTTGATTAAAAACAATGAACGGGTTTTGACAAAAGACGAATTGCTCGAAACGGTTTGGGTAGATTGTATTGTCGAAGAATCGAATTTGTCGCAGAGTATTTTTATTCTGCGAAAGGCGTTAGGTGAAACGGCGCATAATCCGCGTTATATCCGCACGATTCCCGCGCAGGGTTATCGTTTTATCGCTCCGGTCAAAATCGAAGACGATAATGATTTTAGTGATAAAGATATTTTCAAGAAGATTCCGAATGAAAATCTAAAGCAAAACCGAAAGGATTTCCCGCCGATAAAAAGTAATGTTTTCAATAAGCTATGGGAACGAAAGTTTTTGGTCGGTGCTTTTATCGGTGTTGCATTATTTCTTTCGGCAGGATTTTCACTTTACTATAAATCCAAATCAGACCGATTCACTTCGCATACCGAGAAAAAACCGAGTTTAGCCGTATTGCCGTTCACCAATTTGAAACCGGGCGAAGATTCCGATTATCTCGGTTATGCCTTTGCGGATACGCTTAATACAAAACTTACTTCGATGCGGGCGTTTAGGGTTTTTCCGTCATCGGTTATGGTCAAATATCGTAATTCGCAAATTTCATTTGAACAAATCTCGCGTGAATTAAACGCCGAATATATTGTTGCCGGAACTTATTTAAAAGAATCCGGGCAAATAACCGTTACTTCGCAAGTGATTGATGTTGCAAAAAATGAAACTTTGTTTCAGGACAGTTTTTTGTTAAATGACGATCAGCTTTCACTGTTACAAGAAAGAATTGCCCGCAGATTAATCACCGAACTCCGTTTGAGACCCGATGAAATGGAAAGTTTTTCAAATCTGTCGGAAATAAATCCGCGCGCCTATAATTTTTTTCTCAAAGGAATCGAACAATATTCAAGAGTTCAACTCGAAGAATCAATCGAGAATTTGGAAAAGGCGGTTGCGCTCGAACCGAATTTTGCCGAAGCGTGGGATCGGCTCGGCACTTCGTATATGGTTAGCGCGGCAATCCGATTCGGCGGAGCTGAATTTTATCAAAAAGCCGAACAATCCTTTCAAAAATCCATAGATATAGACCCGAATAACAATACGCCGCTGATTCACCTGGCAGATATGATGATTGAAACAAATCGTAAGGAAAAAGCGGTCGAAATTTTGTTGAAGGTTTTGGAAAAAGAACCGGAAAACGGACTTGCCTGGTGGGAATTAAGTTATGCTTACCGGTATGCCGGAATGTTGGAAGAATCAATCAAAGCCGGCGAAAAAGCTCATAAAGTTGACCCCGGATTTTTTTTGCGAACAGCAGTTCCCAGTTATTATCTTTACACGGAACAATATGAAAAATTTAAGAATTCCCTGCCGCAGCGAACAGGTTCGTCTTATATTAAATTTTATCAAGGTTTTGCCGAATATCATTTAAACAATAAAGAAGCGGCAAAACAATTTTTTGATGAAGCCTACCGAATTGATTCAGGTTCGATGCAGACACAAATCGGAAAAACCTACAGCTATTTGATTTCCGGCGAAAAAGAAAAAGCCTTGAATTTATTAAACAAAACAAAAAAAGAAATCGTCGAAAAAAATGTTTCGGACGGCGAAGGCACTTACAAAGTTGCTCAAGCATTTGCCGTTTTGGGAGAAAGCGGAAGCGCTCTGGAAATTTTTGAGATGTCCGTCGAAAACGGATTTTTCTGTTACCCGTATTTTTTGAACGATCCGTTAATGTCGAACATCAGAAACGAAAAGGAATTTCTTGAAATTCTGCAACGCGCCAAGCACAGCTATGATTCTTTTGTGAAAAATTAATTCCAGCGAATTCCGAGTCGCGCGTTGACGGGTGAACTGACTGTGCGAATCGGCGTTCTGCCGACCGAATAGCGCGAATTGAAAACATTTTCAACCGCTGCGAAAATTTGCAGATTTCCGGAAATTCTTTTCGCGCCGAACGCGTCGAACTGGAAAAACGGTTCGAGCCGGAATTGATTTAAATCGTCGTCGAACTGCTTTGAGGAAGCGCGACCTTGAAGCGCGAAACTCCAGCCGCTTTGATTTGCATAACGGGTTTGAAACGTAAATTGATGACGCGAGACGAGCGGAACGCGCAAGCCTTCCAAATTCGTATTTGCCGGAAATTCCGTAATGCGCGAATCGCTCAATAAATATCCGACCGAAAAATTAAAATTCTTAAATCTTTTATCCGCTTCGATTTCCAAGCCTTTTGTGCGGGTTTTTCCGATATTCTGGCGTTGTCGCGTAATCATACTTGGCGTTACGGATAAAGTTACATTAGCAACGGGATCGTTGATTTCGGTAAAGAAAAAATTGCCGCGCAGGTAATAGGTTTTGTAATTAAACGCCGCACCCGCTTCAAAATTCAAGGCTTTTTCCGCACGCAGATTTTCGTTCGGATTCGTGGCGACATTGCCGACGCGAAACCCGCGATAGAGTTCATTCAAAGTCGGCGCACGGAAACTTTTCGAGGCGAGAAAGTGAAACGCCAGATTTTCCGTCGCCTGAAACAAAATCGAGCCTTGCGGACTTAATGCACTTTCGGTTCGATTCGGGAAAACCTGTGTATTTACAGTATTTGTCGAAATTGTGCGGACGGAATTTAATGCGGCGAAATTTCGCCAGAAATCATAACGAAGACTGCCCGTTAAAATCAGTTTTGAATTTATCCGCGCAAAATCTTGTGCAAAAAAGCTGAAAGTTCTCTCTCTGCCGCCCGCGCCGCTCGCCGAAGTCGCGTTGTTGTTAAAAAATCCCGTTTCATTGCTCGCGCCGCGAATTTCTTTGGCTTCAAAGCCGAAAACGAAGGTTTGGTTTTCCTTAAAAACGGTCGAAAATTGCGTTGAAAATCCGAAGGTTTGCGCCGGAACTCTTTGCAGCCGAATCAGATTTTCGCTGTTTCGGTCAACGCTGACGGCGGAAAACGTCTGATCATAGACCTGCGTCCCGCCAAAGACGCGAAACGCTAATTTCGGATCTTTGATCTTTGAACTTTGATCTTTGAATAAGTAATCGCCGCCAAACACGAATTGTCTGATATGCGTCCGATTGTTTTGCAGACGCGTGCCGTTTTCGCGGGCTTCGCCGAAATATGTTGTTTTGAAAAAAATATCTGCCGTTTCGCCGAAATCTTTCGCAATTCGCGCCGAAAAATTGGAGTTGCGCGAACCGGCAAAATTATCCGCCGCGCCGCGCTCCATTTTTTCAATCGGAATATAACCGCGCGTTTGAAAATTAGCGGCGACGAAATCCGCGCTCCAGTCATTTAATTTAAAACCGAAAAACGTCGAAGCCGAAAAAGTTTTCTGCGAACCGCCGAAAATTTCAGCGGAAAAAACATATTTTTCGCGTGTTTCGCGCGGAATAATATTAACCGTTCCGCTCAAAGAATTGTTGCCGTAAAGACCGGACGCGCCGCCGCGCAAAACTTCGATTCTTTCGACCGCAATCGGCGGAATCCGGTTCCACTGCGTCCAGCCGCCGAAGGCATCATTGAGCGGAACTCCGTCGAACAAAACGAGCGAACGCCCCGCGCCGCTCGCGCCGACCCCGCGCAGTGAAACGCCCTGCGTCGTCGGATTCGCGCTGCGGCTTCCCGAACGGCGGAAAAGCGAAAATCCCGGAACTTGCCGCAGCACGTCGTCAATCGCCGGCGCACCGCTCGTTTGAATTTCCTGATTTGAAATGGAAACGACGCTTGCCGCCGTTTCGCCGATGCGCGTTTCGGTGCGGTTTGCCGTCACGATCACCCGTTCGGTGAGCGGCGCGGGCGAGAGCGTCAGCGACAGGTCTTCGGGAAAATCTTGCGAACTTTCAATGGATTGTTGTATAGTAGAAAAACCTTCTGCTTGAACGGTTAGCAGAAAATTTTCTTCAAATTTTATCTCGCAGCTAAATTTTCCCTGATAATCGGTTTTACAAGAGGTCTTTTCAGAATTTGAAGCGATTTCGATTTTCGCACCTTCTACCGGCAAACCGTTCGTGTCTAAAACCGTTCCGCGTAAAACCTTTGACTGCGATATTTGCGGAAACACCTGGCAAAAACAGAGAAAAATAAATGTTATGACAGAGAATTTTTTCATTTGAATTATCAACTCTAAACTATCATTTGAAAAAAAGTTTATTTACTGAAAAATAGTTAATAGTTTCGGCTTTAAATTTAACGGATTCAACAAGAATGAATAATTAATTTCTATTTCCGATAGATGAAGAATCCAGCCGATTTACTGCAATTGAAACAAAAAAATCAAACACAGCCGCCCGAAAAATGCTGAACATCAATCAAACAAACCAACAAAACACGAGCGAAAACAGTAGTTTTTCCGAAAAATGCGCATTTAAAATACTCGTGCTTTTCGGCACACGCCCCGAAGCGATCAAACTCGCGCCGGTAATTCGTGAACTCAAAAAACATCCCGCGATTAAAACGACCGTCGTTTCATCGAGTCAGCATACGGATTTGCTCGCGCCTTTTTTGAAGATTTTCGAGATCGAAACCGATTACGATCTGCGCGTGATGACCGAAAATCAAACGCCGAATCAGGTTTGCGCCAGGGTTTTAGCTTCTTTGGATACGATTTTAGGGGACGAAAATCCCGATCTGATTCTGGTTCAAGGCGACACGACGACCGCGTTTGCCGGAGCGTTTGCGGCGTTTAACCGGAAAATAAAAATCGGACACGTCGAAGCGGGCTTGCGTTCGGGCAATCCTCTGAGTCCTTTTCCCGAAGAGATGAACCGCCGCCTGATCTCGCAGATCGCCGATTTTAATTTTGCCGCGACTTCCCAAAATAAAGAAAATCTTTTACAGGAAAAGGTTGATTCTGGTAACATATTCATTGTCGGCAACACGGTTGTTGACGCGCTTCATTTTATACTCGAAAATTCCGCGCCGAGCGAGAAAATAAGCAACCTGATAGGGCGAACCGAGGGATTAAAACGTCTGCTTCTGACAACTCACCGCCGCGAAAGTTTCGGCGACGCGATGAGCGGAAATCTGAAGGAACTGCGCCGCTTTGTTGAGAAAAATAAAGATGTTTGCTTGTTTTTCCCCGTTCATCCGAATCCGAATGTCAGACAGATAACAGAAGAAATTTTAGCGGAAAGAGAAAGAATTCATCTTCTCGGACCGCTCGATTACGCCGATTTCGTCGCGCTCATGAAGGAATCCTGGCTGATCGTTTCAGATTCGGGCGGCGTACAGGAAGAAGCTCCGAGCCTCGGCAAACCGCTTTTTATCTTGCGCGAAAATACCGAACGCCCCGAAGCAGTCGCGTCGGGTGTCGCCAAATTGGTCGGCGGAAACGCGGAAACTCTGGCAAAAATGCTTGAAGAAAATTACAAAAACGAAATCTGGATAAATTCCGTAAAAGAAATCGAGAATCCTTTCGGCAACGGCACGAGCGCCGGACAAATTGTCGGGATTTTAGAAGATTTTTACGCAAAATCCGAAAAAATGAAAAAATAAGGCAATTATTAAGATATTTGAGAAAATAACAAAAAACTCCCCGCCTTAAAAAAGGAGGGGTCGGGGGTGGTTGTAAAATGTTTAAGTTTCTCAAATTATAATCGCATCAACCACCCTGTCCTTCGGACATCCCTCCTTTCAAAGGAGGGAAGTTTGTTATTGACTTAAACTTTTACAAATAAAATAAAAATGAATTCAGAAGCCCCAAACAAAAAACATCTCTTAACCGTTTTGGTGGAAGATTATTTTCACGTCGGAGCGTTTGAGAATCTGATCAGAGAACAAAACTGGACACGATTCGAGCCGCGCTTTGAACAAAATACGCATAAAGCTCTGAATTTGCTCGATGAATACGACACGAAAGCGACGTTTTTCGTTCTCGGTTGGATCGCCGAGCAAAATCCGAAATTGATTAAGGAAATCGTCGCACGCGGACACGAAGTTGCTTCACGCGGTTTTTATCATCGCTCTCTGCGGCAATTAACGCCGGACGAATTTCGCGAAGACGTGCGAAAAACAAACCGTATTTTAGAAGATGCTTCCGGGCAGAAAATCGTCGGTTATCGCGCCGCCGAAAAACTCAATTATGAAAAGGATTCGTGGATTTTGGACGTTTTAGCCGAAGAAGGTCTGGCGTATGACGCTTCGTTTTTGCCTGTAAAAAAAGACGCAAAAGCCAAACGCTTCAAGCATCAGCATCACACGGACGGCAGAGTGATTCTGGAATTTCCGTATTCGACGCGCAATCTCGGAATCGGACTTTTGCCGATTTCGGGCGGCAATTATTTCCGGCAGTTTCCTTATACATTGATGCGCCGCGCCGTTAAAGATTGGACAAATCGTTATGACGAGCCGTTCATTCTGTATTTTCACGTCTGGGAACTCGATCCCGAACAGCCGCGAATTTCCGCCGCATCGCGTTACAATCGCGTCCGCCATTACCGCAAGCTTGATAAAATGGAATGGATTCTGAAGGAAAATCTCGAACTTTACAATTTTTGCGATGTCGCCGAATATTTGGGTTTAAGAGATTCCTTGAGCGTCGAAACGAAGGAAGCAAAAATCGAAAACGCGGTTATCCAGGTTCAGGAAACTGAACGCGCCGCGCCGATGACCGAAATTTCGATTGTTATTCCGTGCTATAACGAAGTTGATAATCTGGATTATCTTTCAAATACTTTGAAAAGTGTTGAGGCAAAATTAAATAAAACAGGTTATCATCCGACCTTTATTTTCGTTGACGATCAAAGCACCGATAAAACCTTTGAAAAAATGCACCAGCTGTTCGGGAAAACGGAAAATGTGACGATTCTCCAGCACGAAAAAAACAAAGGCGTTGCCGGCGGAATTATGACGGGAATCAGAGCATCTAAAAACGAAATCGTCTGTTCGATGGATTGTGATTGCACCTACGATCCGCATCAGCTTGTCGAGATGGTTCCGCTTTTAACCGATGATGTGGATATGGTTACGGCTTCGCAATATCACCGTTTGGGGGAAGTGCGAAATGTTCCGGCGTGGAGGCTTCTTTTTTCAAAAGGCGCGTCATTTTGCTATCGCCGCGTTTTAAAAACCAAACTCGCGACTTATACGAGTTGTTTCCGCGTTTACAGAAGAAGCGCGATGATCGATCTGAATGTCGAAGACGGCGGATTCTTAGGCGTTACAGAAATGCTCGGCAGACTCGATCTGAAAGGCGGACACATCATCGAATCTCCGGCAGTTTTAGAAACGCGCCTGTTCGGAGCTTCGAAAATGAACACCGCCAAAACGACGTTCAAACATCTCGGCTTGCTTTACCGCCTGTCAAAAGAGCGGTTATTTAAGAAAAACGAAGCGGTTAAACCTGCGCTGGCGGAAAAAACTTCGGATCAAACCGAGTAAGCAGTAAGGCAAAAGTAAAAAGGCAAAAGGCAAAAGTGAAGAATCTAATCAAAAACTCCGGCAAACATCGATAATTTTAATGAATAGTTCTTCATTTTAAATCGAAGATCAAAAAGCAGAATTCTTATTTTACGCTCATCTCAAATTTCTATTCGTAATGAAAAACAATAAAACAAACGAAAATCCGAAATCCAAAGTCGCCATCGTCGGCAGCGGTTTTCTCGGTTTGACGCTCGCTCTGCGTCTTGCCGAAAAAGGTCATAATGTCACCGTTTTCGAATCCGCGCCGGAGATCGGCGGTCTGGCGAGCGTCTGGCAGATCGGCGATCTGACGTGGGACAGACATTATCACGTCGTGCTTTTGTCGGATTCCTACACGCG
>CAYUGW010000137.1:0-9067 GCA_964444245.1 uncultured Blastocatellaceae bacterium
CCTTTTCCGGTTTCGGTTACGATAAAGCGATGCTGATTCGGATTTTCGCCGAGAATTCTTCTCAAAACCGAAATCGTCTGCGTGAGATTGGCTTCTTCAACAAAACTGCCCTGCCAAACCTTTTTCATCAATTCCTCTTTGGTCACGATTTTTCCGCGATTTTCAACCAGTAACAAAAGCACTTCAAAGGCTTTGTGAGTAAGCGCAATCATTTCGCCTTCCGGAAGGCGCAAAAGCAATTTTCTCGAAGTATCAAGCTGGAAGTCTTCAAAAAAATATGTTTTTTCGTTCGGCTTGTCGTTCATTTTAGAAAACCTTAGAACATTTTAGAAAATTTTAGCCGCTGTTTGAGGATATTTTATCAGGTTTTGTGACTAAATATAATTGTTGATAGAAGTATTGTCCGCCTGTTTCAAAAATGTAATGAATATTAAATCACTTTTGAACTGTTGGACGTGAGAATTTAATCCTAAGAATTCAAACGGAAGCATTAAAAGAAGGAGATCGAAAAATGCCGCTTTTTTTAGATATAAATGATTTGATTGTTGATAAAGATGTCGAACAGAAACAGAGATGGGTAGGTTTCTTTGTAAACAAAAGCGGAACTTTTATTAATTTGGGTAATCCGAATATGCGGAAAAGTTTGGTTTTGAACAACTCAGAACCGAATAATTTTTGTATTTGCCTTTTTCATTGTCCGAATTCAGGTTTGATCAGAGATTTTGACAAATTTCATCGGATGACACGATCTTCCGATTCTGCAAATTTTTATGTTATCAACGAGTTAAAAAGACGTGAGTTTTTTAAAGCGGTGAGCGAAATACGTTCTGATTTATCAGGTCTGACAAATGCAAATTTAAAAGATTTGCGTGAAGGAATGAAATTTCTTAGTCGAAAGTTAAATAATCTGAATTCATATGAGGCAAAAAACGGTGTATCGGTAGCAAGTTTCCGGGAAGATCGCATCCATTCGTGGGAAATTACACAGGAATTGAGAAGCGGAAAATATTAATAATTCACTTTGGTTTTAATTCTGTTTCGATCAAATAAGTAATTGGTTTAAAGCCTGAAACAAAGTAGGAATTCATCATAGGAGAGGTATAAATTTTTTAAAATCAAGGAGTAAAAAAAATGAGTGATAAATTTATTGATTCGGGATGGGAATTCCACGGGACAGATCAACTTGATGGTGGTTTTGATTTAGGACCGGTTTCCGCTGCTGGGTCACGGGGAACTATATACTTAAAAAGCGATTTCAATGAAGACATCGCGTTTAAATTTGATGCCGGAGGTGCCGGTGTCGGAAAATCTCCTTCACCAATTGATATAAGCGGGACTACAAAAGATGTGAAAAGCTGGGGAGTAGTTTTTGCGAATCCGCTATTCCGCAAATCTTTAACGCCGAATGACTTTAACGGAGCTTGTTTGATTCAATCATATACGGCAGCATCCGCTCCGGTTTTAGGCGTTTCAGGCTCGGGAATATTTTTTGACGTTGATAAAGGGATTATCACGAGCTTAATCGCTACCTTCGCATCCGGCGGGGTGCTTGCTTTAGGTGCTCATGCAACTATTATCGCTTCCTGCTCCGCGATGGTTGCCTGTGCCGGATTTATCGCCAGTACTCCACAGGTGGGAGCCGCTGTGATGCTCGGATATGTTCGTCTGAAGGAAGGTCGGCGCGGGTCGGAAATATTGTGTGCATATCCCTGGAAAGTGACGACAAACGGACAAAACTATTCCTACATCTTTCATGAGGACGGCAGATGTTACTGGTATGAATATAAAAGCGTTCAGATTTCCCCGAATGGAAAAGGAAGTTGGCGGGTGATTAAGAATAGTAAGGGAGAAAACGCTAAACGAAGTGTTGAAATCATATGGGAATCAGGCAGCAAGGAAATCTGGAAGCTGCCGGTATCTTTGACAGCACAAACCGGAACGTGGCAGACGAAGGAAAAAAAAGGTTCGAGCCTGACGGCTAAGTATGACCTTACCAAAATGACGCTTATCCATAAGACGCTGAGTTGATAAAACATCCGGTTTGGTCACTCTTTTAGAAAAAGGAATAAGATTACAGACTTGGATTCCCGGCTAAAAAAAAGAACCGTTAATTTGTCTGCCGTTCTAATTCTTTCGGGACTTGCGAAAGGTCGGAGCGGAATTTAATCCTACGAGATTAATTTTAAGTTTATAGCTATAAAAATGATAAGGAAAAAATTATGCACAAAAATTTAATTTTCATAATATCGTTTATTTTATTAATTCAAACAGTTTTACCGCAAAGTGTTGTAAACAAGATCAAACCGGACAATGTGAAAATTGAAAATGAAATTTTGCCCGAACTCAAAGAAAAGGCGTTTGAGTTTCTACGCGAAACCGCCATTGAGGTCAACAATTTGAAAACACCTGAAAATCGCATCGGTTTATCGGCTGAAATAGCAAATTTGATGTGGTTTGAAGATGAAAACGAAGGACGCAAAATGTTTCAAATTGTGATTAATGATTTTCGCCGACTTCTTGCTCGATACGATTCACAAATCAATGAACTTAGAATTGCACCGGAAGAACAAGTTTATTCGATGACCGGGAAGAAAAGAAAAATCAGAGATAAATTTACAAGTGTCTTGGAAGTTAGAAAAAAAATTGCAGAGAGTCTTGTTCAACATGACCCGAAGCTGGCGTGGGAGTTTTTTACCGAATCGGCGGAAATGATTTCGAATCCAGCGTTCCGTAAATATATGAAGGAGGATTCTTCATATTTTGAAACAAGGCTTATTGATAAAACCGCTAAGCAGGACATTGAAATAGCTTTAAAATATGCTCGTGAAATACTAGTGAAAGAACTGGATTTTAGAGTTATTGAAATACTCGGCAATATGTATGAAAACGACGAGGAAAAAGGCATCGCTTTCGGCAAGGAAATCGTTGATAAAATAAGGTCTTTAGATAAACCGTTTGATGGTTATTATATTTATAGCAATCTGCTCGGTGTAGGAGAAAAAAGCATTGAGAAAGTAAAGAACAAAAAAGACTCCCATCCGATTTTTAGCAAAGAATCTATGCGCGAAATTGCGGATGCTCTGGCACAATCATTGATGAAAGCTGAAAATGGTGAGGTTGTCAAAGGATATGTCCCGGAAATCGAAAATTACGCACCAGAACGGGCGGCTCAACTCCGCTCAAAATTTAAACTCAAAAAAATACCTGAAAAGATAGCCATTCCTGCCAATGCTCCTACTCCTGATAATTCTGTGGAAAAACAATTTGAAGAGATATTCAAAAAGAGAGAACTAACGGATAAAGAAAAACAACTCATTATCGAGCAACATCGTCAGCTTATTGCTGGAGCAGATGAAAGAAGCCTGAAAATCTCCATGGTGGATTCTAATGTGATAATATTTGCACAATTCGGTTATAAAGACCTCGCCCGAGAGATTCTAAATGAAGTTGATTCACTCATTCCGCAGCAACTAATTACACACCGTGATTATAAAGACACTTGGACTTTAGTCGCAGTTTATTCGTATGTTGATACCGAAAGATCGTTTTCGATGTTAGAAAAAATTATTCCTCCGCTCAACGATACGATTGCTGCTATGGTGAAATTTACCGAATTTATTGATGATAGAGGTATAGCAATGACAGACGGCGAGCTTATGATTGGAAGTGTCGGCAACGTGACTCCAATACCGAACTTAGCCCGGAGTAAAGAAGTTGTTCTTAATCTTTCCAAAGCTGATTTGGGTAGATTATGGGCTTTAACTAACCGATTCGACCGTCAGGAGTATCGAATTTTAGCAAAGATGCTTATTTTGCGTTCCATTCTGCAAAAAATATGAAAACAATGAAAGTTTTTGCTATTTATTTTTGCATTTATAAGTAGAGGGAAAATTTTTAGGTGCGAAATTTATAAAAAAAGATTTCGGTAATTGGTAAGAGGTTTGAATTATGAAAGAAAGATTTTTACAAAGACGTTTGATGTTAATGACAGTTTTAATAATGGTTTGTATGTCAGCAGGTTTGCTGTTTGTTTGGCAAGAAGCTGATTTGCATTCATCGCAATCGAATCAAAATGGAATAAACAACAAAACAGAAACATTGAAAAACTCGATTGGTATGGAATTTGTCAAGATTTCGAAAGGTTCGTTTATGATGGGTTCGGAAGACGGTGATACGGATGAAGTTCCGGTGCGTCAGGTAAAAATCGGTAAAGATTTTTATCTCGGTAAGTATGAAGTAACACAGGCGGAATATGAAAAAGTGATGGGAAAAAATCCGAGTCATTTCAAAAATTGCCCGAAATGTCCCGTGGAGAAAGTAAGTTGGGATGACGCTCAGAAATTTATCAAAAAACTAAATGAAAAAAATGAGGGAACATATCGTTTACCGACCGAGGCTGAATGGGAATATGCCTGTCGTGCGGGAACAACAACCGAATTTGTTTTCGGACACACGCTCAGTTCGGATCAAGCAAATTTTGATGGTAATTATCCTCACGGCAGTGCCGGCAAGGGAAAATATTTGAAGAAAACGACAGAGGTCGGAAGCTATCAGCCGAATGGCTGGGGTTTGTATGATATGCACGGGAATGTCTGGGAATGGGTTGAAGACATACATTCGGGTGATTATAAAGATTTGCCGACCGATGGTTCGGCAAATCTGACAAAAGGGGATGTTGCGAGGCGTGTGTTTCGCGGCGGTTCGTGGCTCGTCAGCGGGTCTAACTTACGCTGTGCCAGCCGGGACAGGAACACGCCGTCTGTTTCGAGCCACAGCATCGGCTTTCGGGTTGTCTTGTCTCGCTGATTTAACTCTTATGAAAATAGATTGCTAAAAGTTGTTGATTCCATTAGAAAGTCTATTTTCATTCGTGGTGCTGACTGTCGCGAATCATACCGACTCATCTTTAGACATAAAAAGAGCTGAACTTATAAAACATCACAGAATTCGGCACGGTCGGAGAAGTTATTATGAAAAAATCCAATTGCTTAATTTTAATAGTGCTTTTTCTCTTTATTTCAGTTTACGGACAGCAAAACAAGCTGCCGCCGGCGAGCAAATCCGACAATTGGAAGGAGTTTGTTGCGGAAGACAAAAGTTTCAAAATTTTATTCCCAAAACCGCCGGAAAAGGATATTTCAGAACTACTTACATTTGGCGGAATTTTGGTTGGCAAAGAATCGAAAAAATATTTATCTTCTTCGACTGATGAAAAATATTTTGTAGGTTTCAAGGACTTCTCCGCTCCGATCACAGATGATCTCGAGCGTCGAGCAAAATACGAATCAGCTTTTTTTAGTTTGTCCGGACACAAGGACGTTTATGTTCAGAAACATCTCGGAGTGGAAGCATCAGAAGATGTTACTGATCTAATAGAAATTTTCGGTGATTACCGGGTTAGTGCTGTTTATCGGATTTTTATAATCAAACAAAGATTATTTCTGCTTGCCGCATTCCTGCCTTCCCAAGATGAGTTGTCGCCGCAAGAACGCATGGGTTATCAGGAAAAAATAGATAAATTCTTTAATTCTTTTACGATAATGGAAATTCCACCGGCAAAATATCCTCCCAATCCGCCTCTGCCGAAAGATTTTGCTCTGACGCTGAACGGACGGAATTTTCAAAGCAGAGAACTCGATCTTCGTCTTCAGCTTCCGACAGATTGGAAGACTGTAATTCATCAACCCGGCAAATCCCTGACAAGTTCCGATGAGGACGATGAATCTTTTATCGAAAAATCAGCAACTTCCAGTTTTATGGAAACAACCAGCAAAAGGCTTTTATTTTCGAAATCCGCGGCGAGAATTTCCGAATTTTGGCTGACCGTTGAACGGCGGGAGTTTCCCGATTCTCCATTGTATGAGATTGCTCAACAGAAAGCGGCTCGCATCGGATCGAAAAGTTTCAAACAAGTTATTAGTGGACGCGAATTTCAAATAATTGAACTCAAATACGGTTTGGACAGATCAAGCCAGTTCACAATTAAACGTTATTACACCGATTGGAAGGGATTTATTCTCGAGATCGGGATGGGATATGAGAATGAAGCGGATAAAAAAATAATGGAGGATTCTCTAAAAACTCTAACCTTTATAAAACAACAATGAAATTAAAAAAAATAGGGATCTTTGACAATTAGTGGTTGATGTTACGCAGTTTTAGATTTTTAACCTGCGGAGCAGGTGACAGCATAAAGCTCCGTGCGTCAGCGCGGGGTAAGTTACGAGTAGATTGACAAGCCCGTGAAACGGGCGACAGTCAAATAATAAATCAAACCGCTGTCGCTATCTTCGATAGCTCAAATATCTTTTTCAAACCAACCCCGCGCGTCAGCCCGGGGCTTTATGCTCACGCCCGTTTTCACGGGCTAAAACCTATTTGTGCGTAACATCACTCATAATTTTTAATTTAACCACTAATTACTCCGTAAATTAAATTTTCGAGTGTTTGGAGTCCCGCCTTTAGGCGGCTTTACCGCCGCGCTTCGCTGGCGGATGCCGCCTAAAGGCGGGACTCCAAACTTTTTTCAAACGCCTTAAAATTTAATTTACGCTCTACTAATTGTCAAAGAGCCAAAAAAACGAAGAATATTTTAATTACTTACAAGAATAGCGCATTACTAAATAAATAATGTAAATCGCTCCGGTTTTCTGTTAATATACGCTTAAAACTGCTAATTTGAGAGGCTTATTAGATGAAAGTATTCCGGCTGTTTACATTTTTGCTTATTTTAATATGCCTGCCCTGCACGTTTTTTGCTCAAATTCCCCGACGCGGAAATCCAACAAACCCCGAAACCGCTTCGCAGGCGGGAATGAAAGCCGCAGAACAAATTTTAAGCGAGGTCGGGAGTCTGAAATTTCCGCAAGACCGCGCATATATTTTGAGCAATGTCGGCGAATTTCTTTGCAGAAACGGAGAAAAAGACCGCGCCGGAAAGATTTTTGAAGAATCACTGCGGGAACTGATCTCTGCCCAAACCAAAGCGAAAAAAACGGACGGCAATATTTATGAACACTTAATTTACGGTTATCATCCGCGCGGGTTGATAATCCAGGCAATTTCAAATTGCGATGCGGAAGCGGCTTACAACTTTTTGTTACAAAGCCGACCGTTGAAACTCGCGCAAATTCTCGACGATTTTTATAAAAACCGAATTTATCCCGAAGAAAAGAGTGTTGCCGGGAATGCCGTCAATATCGAGATGTTTCGAGAATCTTTGCTCAAATTGCAAATTAGTCGAAACCGTCCCGCACGTTTGGCTGAATTTATCGGTCAAGATATCGAAAAAGCCATTACTTATAGAACGATTGATTTGATCAAAGAACTCAACCGAAAAGATTCCGTGCTTGCCGGACAATTAACGGAAAAAGCGGTCAATAAAATTTTGCAGCTGAAATTTTACGATTATGAAAAAAAGAAACCTTTGCGAACGGGATATGATAATAATTTATTGATTGCAATGTCGTTTTTGCGGGAATTGGAAAATGAGCCGCCGACGGGAGCTATTCCTAAACTTATTATTTCAGAAGAAACGTTGAAAAGACTTGCCGATACGATCTCACAGGAAACTATAAACAGCGGTGTATATTTGTTTTTTTCGGATTCGATGAAAACGATTAAAAGATTTTTCCCCGAACGCATCGCGCAACTGGAGAAGGTCAAAACCGATATTAGTAATTCGCCGGATAATCTGGAAAAAAGAAAATACCGGCAAATGTTCAAAGAAAATCTGCCGGACGAAGCGATTGTTGCATCTGCCGAAAACTTTTCGGAGTCCAATCAAAAAGATGTTTTCAGATTGATCGCTTGCCGGCAAGCAAGTGAAGGCAAATTCGATCAGGCGAAAAGTTTTATCACCGAAAAATTCGGAGAGAAAGGAATGGGGAGAATTTTATTGAGTTATGTATTTTACTCAAATGCCTTGCAGTTTTTTTCCGAAGATTTTGAAAAGGCTTCGGCTTCAGCCGGACAAATTCCGGACATTTTAATAAATCTGGATGCTCAAACTTCTTTATTGGCAGGTTTCTATAACAAAAATCCCGAACAAAATAAATCCGAAGCACTGATTCTTTTATCGGAACTGACAAAGCAGTTCGACTCGACTTTCGCACCTGAAAACAGAGAATCAGGGCTTGGCAAAATTCTCCGCGCTTACTCGCTGATTAATGCGGAACAGGCTTTTCCGCTGCTCGAGTTTTTGATCTATCAAACAAATAAAACCGACGATTCCGATTCATTTTTCGGTAGCGTTGAAAAGCTGCCGACAGGCGGTATTCGTCAGAAATCCGGTATTAAATTCGGGTATGCGATAACTGTCAAACATCTGGCAAAAAGCGATATTGACAGGACTTTACTCGTTATAAATAAACTCAACCGCCCCGTATCCCGCATAAAGTTGAAACTCGCCGTAATTAATACAGAACAGAGCGATTATCGCTTTCAAGATATTTTATTTTTTTGCAGCCTGTCTCGCCGATCAAATTTGATAAGATTTTAATAAAAACAGTTGAAAATGTCGTGATGGACGACGTTTTCCTGCGTCTTTGAAATCTAAAAGTCAGAGTTTTGACAATACGGTTTAATCAAACTATTCTCAAATCAACATTTCTTTGGAAACAATAAAAACAATGAATTTTGGTTTCATCATAGACAACCGCAAATGTATCGGCTGCCACGCCTGTACGGTCGCCTGTAAATCCGAACACGATGTGCCGATCGGCGTAAATCGGACGTGGGTAAAATATATCGAAAAAGGCGAATTTCCCGACACGCGCCGCCTTTTCAGCGTCATGCGCTGCAATCACTGCGCCGACGCGCCGTGCGTTGAGATTTGCCCGACCGAAGCACTCTATACGCGCAAGGACGGAATCGTAGATTTCGACGACCGCCGCTGCATTTCGTGCAAAGCCTGCACACAAGCCTGTCCGTATGATTCGATCTACATTCACCCGGAAACGATGACCGCCGCGAAATGCAATTATTGTTCGCACCGCACGGACATCGGACTCGAACCGGCGTGCGTCGTCGTCTGCCCCGAACACGCGATTATTTCGGGCGATATGGA
>CAYUGW010000138.1:0-9043 GCA_964444245.1 uncultured Blastocatellaceae bacterium
TCGACCTTCGGGTTTTTGGCAATCATCAATGCCCGGTTTTTGCCTTTAATCGCCGTTTCTTTGACAAGCCGCAAACCTTCTCTGTCATTTTCCTGCGCGAATTTTTTCCTTAAATTTTCCAGTTTACGAATCGAAATCAGTGTTTGAATAAAATCGGAAAATTTCAAAATATTGCGAAACATCGGCGCGTAAGGCGATTCGAGCCGGCGTTTTACGTCGAGTTCCAAAATCTCTGCGTGGCGCAGTTCCGCGCCTTCATCGGCGAGCAGGCGCGCAATAATCATCGGGCTTTCGACTGCATTTGCGCCGTATTTTTCGCGCACCGCGTCCTCAATCGCCGTGATTTCCCGCGCTCCGACATTTTCGCAATCGAGTTTTTCCCAAACTTCGATAATCAGATCGTTTTTAGTTTTTGCCTGCCACATTTCTTCAGTAAGCCGTGAGCAGTAAGCAGTAAGGCGGTAAAAGCAGAAAAAAAACTGCTCACGGCTTACTGCTCACCGCTCACTACAGAAATCAATTCCGTTGACGAATGATCCTTCGGATCGCCGACGATGGCGACTTGTCCGCCGTATTCTTTGACGATTTCGCGTTCGGGAACGGTTTCGGTCGTGTAATCCGTGCCTTTGGCGTGAAAATCGGGGCGAATTGCGCGAATCAATTCTTCGACGGTCGGCTCTTCAAAAATCGTGACAAAATCAACGAACCTGAAAGCCGAAACGATTTCGGCGCGTTCCGTCTGAGGCATAAACGGACGTTTTTCGCCTTTTAATTTCCGAACTTGATCGTCGGAATTTATGCCGACGATCAAACTGCCGCCCAAATCCTTCGCGCCCGCCAGATAGCGAATATGCCCGACGTGAAACAGATCGAAACAGCCGTTTGCGAGAATGATTTTCTTCCCTTCGCGCCGCTCGATGGCGACCCGCGCAATGAGCCGCGTGCGATCTAAAACCGGCGCAAAATTGTTTTTTGAAAAACTCATTTCAGATTTCAGATTCCAGATTTCAGATTTCAAATTTCAAATTGTCGTGTATCAAAAAAATCTTCAAAGTAGCAAAAGTTTTTTTTCCGGAATCTGAAATTTGAAATCTGAAATCTGAAATTACCTCCGGTTTTCCTCGATTGATCTTAACAATTCCGCCAAACTTGCCGAAGCCGTACCTTTTTTCATTACGACGATTCCGCCCGCGTGATTGGCAATTTGTGCCGAATCCGCAAAACTCAAACCGGAAGCCAGACCGAGTGCATATGCCGCAATGACCGTATCGCCCGCGCCGGTTACGTCAATCGGCTCTTTCGCGCCGACGGCATCGAAATGAATCGGTTTTTTGCCTTTTTCGACCAGCAGCATTCCTTTATTTCCGAGCGTTACAAGCAGAGATCGATACTTTAATTTTTCGCACAGTTCGATACAATTTTCTTTCGTCAAATCCTTTCCAAGGAGTTTTTCGGCTTCTTCCTGATTCGGGGTTGCGCTCGTCGCGTTCGGAAAATTTTCAAGCCGAAAACGCGAATCTACAAGCAATGGAATCTTTTTGTCTTCGCAAATTATCCTGGCAAGATCGGCAAGTTCGATGCTTGCCGCGCCGTAATTGTAATCGGAAATGATAATTGCGTCCGCGTTTTCAGCAGCGGAAATCAGATTTTCTTTTAATTTTTCGTGCAATGCGCTGCTGATTTCAGTTTGATTTTCATAATCAATCCGAATTACCTGCTGGCGCGGAGCATAATGTTGTCCGGCGAGAACGCGCACCTTTGTTGTTGTTTGAAAGTCTTTCGACTGAACGATGAATCCGCAAACCACCGAAGATTTTTTTAATACACGCAAAAGATTTTCACCATTTAAATCTTCGCCGACCAAGCCCACCAAAACCGCATTTCCGCCGAGCGCAGCGACATTGACTGCCGCATTTGCCGCGCCGCCGGCAAGCGTTTCGGTTTCGTCGTGGCGCAGAATGAAAACCGGAGCTTCGCGTGAAACGCGGCTGATCGTGCCGCGCAGGAATTGATCGGCAACCAGATCGCCGACAATAACGACTTTTTTGCCGGAAAAGCGGTCTTGAATTATTTCGGAAAGATTAGCCATCAATAAATTAAAATAAACAAAAAGGTTGAAGACCGCAAAAGCCTCCAACCTCTTGTTTTGACCATATTAACAATAATTAGTGCGTATCGTAGCTGGCAACCGGAAAGTCGCTCGGTGATCCCCATTGGACTACACTAAGTCCGCCGTCCGAACTTCGCAGCACATAAAATTTTCCTTCGGTGTCACGCCAAACTGAAATATCAGTCTTGCCGTCGCCGTCGTAATCGTTTTGAGTATTCAAATCCGTCGCCGTATTTCCAAAGGAATAAGCACTAAATCCGCCGGCACTGCCCAGAATATACCAGATGAGATTCGTCGGTCCTTCACGAACAACTGCAATGTCTGTTTTGCCGTCGCCGTCATAATCGCCGGGAACGACCAGATCGTTGCTCAGACCAAAAGCCGTAATGGTAAATCCGCCGTCGCTCGATCTGTAAATATAGAAGGTCGATTGGTCGTTTGCCGTCGCTCCCGGTCGCTGAACTGCATAATCAAACTTGCCGTCGCCGTCGTAATCACCCGGAGCGGTAAAATCGGTCGAAAGACCGAATTGATAGGCTGAAAAACCGCCGTCCGAACTTCTTAAAACATACCAAATCATCGCGCCGCCCGTGCGCCGCACAACTGCCAGATCGGTTTTGCCGTCGCCGTCATAATCTCTGGCAATCGGTTCATCGCCGCTAGTTCCGAATGCGACTGCGTGGAATGTGTTGTCGGAACTATTTAAGCGATACCAAACTCCGTCCGTGTCGCGCCAAACCG
The DNA here is from genome assembly GCA_964444245.1 of uncultured Blastocatellaceae bacterium. GTDB lineage: Bacteria > Acidobacteriota > Blastocatellia > Pyrinomonadales > Pyrinomonadaceae > JAHCHG01. Next base: position 2,852 of record CAYUGW010000138.1, read on the forward strand.
AGATGTCGCCCTTGCCGTCGCCGTCATAATCGCCCGGTGTCGGATAATCCGAATTGGCAAGCCCGAATTGTTGAATAACAAATCCGCCATCGCCGCTTTTTAAGTAATACCAAACGTTATTACTCGGTCTGAAAATTGAAAAATCGGCTTTTCCGTCACCATCAATATCCAATGCCTTTCGCAAACTGAGCTGAGCGGAAGCCGAAACCGCTAACAGTAAAATACAGGCAAACAACACGCTAAATTTGCCGCTTCTGGTCAAAATATTTTTCATTTTATAATCCTACTTTTTTAAGAAATTTCTTTTAAGGTTATTTGGGCTAATTTTACGCCAAATAGATACAGATTTCAAATATACTACTTTGAAGAGTTTGAATGCAAGAAGTTCTTACAGAAACCTTTCATTAAATAATTTTATGATCTTAAATTTTAACCTTAATATCTGAAACCTTAGACGCATCAATTTTGTAAAAAGTTCGATAAAGGCAATTAAATTTTTTAAGAACTTACTGACTGCCCAATATATTGCCGGGAATCTCCATATCCGAATTTCCCCAACCGAAAGCCGAAAATTCCGAAGACTGGGTATAAACGTAAAATATTCCCGATTCATTTGCCGCCTGATTCGGTCGCCAAACCGAAAAATCGGTGCGTCCGTCGCCGTCATAATCGCCCGGTGTCGGCAAATCGCCCGAAGTGCCGAATTGAAAAGCGTTATAACTTCCGTCCGAACTCTTCAAATAATGCCAGACTCCGGTCGTTTCGCGCCAGACGGCAATATCTGTTATGCCGTCGCCGTCATAATCCGCCGGAACGATTCTGTCGGTCGTCGAAATCCCGAAAGGCACGACGATCAAACCGTTATCCGAACTTTTCTCTATATAAAAAGTATTTGCCGGAGAATCCGTTTCAGGACGATAAATCGCTAAATCGGCGCGTCCGTCGCCGTCAAAATCGCCGCGCAAAGGTTTATCGGTTTCATTGCCGAATTGCCGGATGCGAAAACCGCCCGTTGAAAGTGCGATATACCAGATCAATTTTCCGCCCGCTTTGCGCGTTACGGCAAAATCGGCGCGTCCGTCGCCGTCGAAATCCTGTGTTATCAAAGGATTATCGCCCGAAGCTCCGAACTGGAAAATCTGAACCGTATTCGTTGCGCTGCCCACAACATAAAATGTTCCGTCGGAATTTCGCCAGACGGCAATATCCGCTCTGCCGTCGCCGTCAAAATCGTTTGAAACCGGAATATCATCGGCAAAAAGCCCGAAATTCGTCGCCGAATAGCCTAAAATACTCCGGTAATTATGCCAGAGCATTCCGCCGTTTGCATTTTGAATCGCGGAAAAATCGGTGCGCCCGTCGCCGTCAAAATCCAAAATCGGTTTAACTAAAAGAAACGGCGTGCCTTGAATAACCGTAAAAGTTTGATCGCCGATGCTGATTGTGCCGACGCGCTGCATATCGGGAAGATTATTTGCCTTAACTGTAAAATTAACGGTCGAATTTCCGCTTCCCGTATTCGGTGAAGTTATCGAAATCCATTCGGCACCGCTTTTTACGGAATAATCGCAATTTGTTGCCGCCGTTACGTTTACGTTTCCCGTTTCACCTGCGGAAGAAACCTGAACGCTCTCAGCGGAAAGATTAAAATTGCAAACGGTTTGATTGTTTAGAGCGTTTGCAACATTGATTCTGCCGCCCGTTTTAACAACGCCGTTCCAGGGCGAAAGCACGTCAACCGTATTCATCAGAGTTGCTTTGAGCGATTCGGCGGAAAGATTCGGATTAAATGAAGAAAGCAGCGCCGCCGCGCCTGCCGCGTGCGGGCTTGCCATCGAAGTTCCGCTCAAACTGCCGTAATTTGCGGTATTCATCGTCGTGCTTAAAATTCCCGAACCCGGCGCGGCAACATCAACGCTTGTCGTGCCGAAATTTGAAAAACCCGATCTCGTATCGGTCGAGGTCGAAGACGCGACCGACAAAACCAGCGGACTCGTATAACTTGCCGGAAAAGCCGGAAGCGTATCGATATTCCGCCCGTTATTTCCCGCCGCAAAGACATTTAAAATGCCGGCATCGCCCAAAGCATCGAGCGCGTCTTTGGTTGCCTGATCGTAACCGCAAGCTTCATCGCATCCGCTGTAACTGTTGTTCGTAACGCGAATGTTTACGCCGCGCTCTTTCATCAAACGCACGTAATTATAAGCATTTATGAGCATTGCCGAGGTCGTGCCGAAGCCGCTCGAGTTATAAATTTTAATCGTCATAATCCGCACGTTCCAATTTACGCCGACCACGCCGAGCGAATTATTCCCGACCGCGCCGATTGTTCCGGCGACGTGCGTTCCGTGTCCGTTTTCATCGAGCGGATCGGAATCATCAAAAAAGAAATCGTAACCGTAGAAATCATCTATAAACCCGTTGCCGTCGTCGTCAATCCCGTTTCCGGGAATTTCGCCCGGATTCGTCCACATATTCGCTGCAAGGTCTTCGTGGGTGTATTTAATGCCCGTATCAAGCACGGCAACGACCGTGTCTGCGCTGCCGGTCGTTAAGTCCCAGGCGGCGGGCGCGGAAATTTTTTGCATTCCGTAAAGCTCGGAAAAACGCGTGTCATTCGGCGTTACTGCTGCGGCAAGCCGGTAATAATAATTCGGCTGAACGGCTTCAATTTCCGCAAATTTACTGTAAATTGCGATAGCCTGCTCGACCGAAAGATTCGCGGGAAGTTTGACTCTTTGCCATTTGAGCGCGGGAAATTCTTCCAAAACCTTTGCGCCGATCTGCGCGTTTCGCGCCAAAGGATCGGCAGAAGCCGTTCCGTTTCTGTATTTTACAAGCAGTTCGCCCTTCGCGTATGTTTCCGCAAAAACGCTCTGCGCGGAAAACAGAAATACGAATAGAGCAAAATAAATAAATTTAAACTTCGGCATTTGGCAAACCTCGCAGAAAAATAATCGGCGAAAATCAAACTGCTTATCAAACAGTTCGGTTTTTCGGTGAAAAAAGACAAAAAAAGTCTTTTTGGATTATAGTGTAAAAATTATTTCGAGTATAGGTTTGAGCAGAAAAAGAAGCGGAAAAAAAATAATGGGGCGGCTAGTCGGGATCGAACCGACCACCTCCTGAACCACAATCAGGCGTTCTAACCAACTGAACTATAGCCGCCATAAAAAGTCTTCAAGTTTGAAAGACCAATCGAAGTTTTCAATTATTACAAAAATTCTAGCTTTTATTCAAGCCGAAAGTCGAATTTCCGTTGATAAATTCTCTCTCTCTATAAAAAACTTTCATCATTCGGGGAACAAATTTCGATTTTTAGTGTCTAAAAAGTAACCCGCGAAGATTTTCAGAAACTTTTGGTAAAGAAGAAAACAGGAGAAATTTTATGCAAAAATTAATAATTTTGCTGGCAGTATTCGTGTGTTCGGCTGTCGGCATTTCGGCTCAAAACTTTGAAACAACGCAAGGAACGCTCGCGTCATTTAATAAAAACGGCGAAAATATCGGCTCTTGTCCGCTCAAACATACAAATGTAAAAGCGGAAATCAGCGGATTTCTGGCGCGTGTAAGCGTTACGCAGGAATTTGAAAACAACTTTAATCAGCCGATTGAAGCGGTTTATAAATTTCCTCTGCCCCAGAATTCCGCCGTTGACGCGATGACGATGACAATCGGGACGCGAACGATTCGCGCCGAAATTCTTAGGCGCGAGGAAGCACGAGAAATTTATGAAACGGCGAAATCGGACGGGAAAACGGCTGCGCTTTTAGATCAGGAACGACCGAATATTTTTACTCAGCAAGTCGCCAATATTTTGCCGAATGAGAAAATCATCGTCGAAATCAGTTTTGTCCAAACGCTGAAATATGAAGACGGCGAATACGAATTCGTCTTTCCGATGACGGTCGGCGAAAGATATATTCCGGATTCGATGAGCCGAAAAAATTCTGCAAAAGTAACGCCGAACATCGCCAAATCGCGTGCCGGACACGATATTTCAATCGAAGTAAAAATTGACGCGGGCGTTCCCGTGGAAAAAATTCGTTCGACTTCGCATCTGATCGAAACGCTCAATTTCAGCGCAAATAATGCGTCGGTCAGGCTCAAAGATGAAAGAGTGATTCCGAACAAAGATTTTATTCTGCGCTACGACGTAACCGGAAACCGGATTGAAGACGCGCTTTTGACGCACAAAGGCGAGCAAGGCGGATTTTTTTCGCTGATCTTGTCGCCGCCCGAAAAATTCGGAGTCGAAGACATTACGCCGAAGGAAATTGTTTTTCTGCTCGATGTTTCGAGTTCAATGTCGGGTTTCCCGATTGAGAAGGCAAAAAAGGCGATGCGTCTTTCGCTGGAAAATCTGAATCCGAACGACCGTTTTAATCTGATAACTTTTGCGAGCAGAACGCAGCAGCTTTTTGAAAATCCGGTTCCGGCAAACGCTGCAAACTTGCAGAAAGCGAAAAATTTTCTCACTACTCTTTCGGGCGGCGGCGGAACGGAAATGCTTAACGCGATCAGAGCCGCGCTTGCGCCGTCCGATTCGCAAAGACATATTCGCATCGTTTGTTTTATGACCGACGGCTATATCGGCGACGATATGGAAATCATCGGTGAAGTGCAGAAATATAAAAATGCGCGGGTTTTCGCTTTCGGCATCGGAAATTCCGTTAATCGTTTTCTGCTCGACAAAATTTCCGAAACGGGACGCGGCGAGGTTGAATATGTCGCGCTCGGAGACGACGGCGAAAAAGCCGCGCGTCGCTTTTATGAACGCGTCAGAACGCCGCTTTTGACGGACATTTCGATTGATTGGAACGGTCTTTCGGTCATTGATGTTTACCCGAAGCGAAATCCCGATCTGTTCAGCGCAAAACCCGTAATAATTCACGGGCGGTATTTGAAGGCGGAAAGCGGCACGATTTTTTTGAAGGGAAAAGTCGCCGGACAGGAATTCGTGCGCGAAATAAATGTCAATTTTCCCGAATCTCAAAAGGAAAACGACGTTTTGGCAACGCTCTGGGCGCGGACGAAAATTGACGATTTGATGGCGCAGGATTGGCAAGGGATTCAAAACGCAGCTGCGCCGAAGGAATTGGAAGATCAAATCACGCGGCTCGGTCTGGATTTTCGCCTGATGACGCAATTTACATCTTTCGTCGCGGTCGAAGACACCGTCAGAACATTGGATAAAAGCGTAAAAATCGAGGTCGAAAGCGAAAAACCCGAAGGTGTGAGAAATTCATCTATTCAGAGAATTGATGAAAGCCCGGAAATATCTGCTTCGCCAAGACCGACATCGAGCTTTATGTTAGGCAAAGCCAATGTCAATGGAAATATCGTCGGCGTTCCGTCGGGCGCGGCACGAAGCTCGAACGGCGCGGGAAATATTGTAAATGCCTTTCCGAGAACAATTTCCGGCGGAGTCGTCAACGGCAAAGCGGTCAGTTTGCCCGCGCCGGCTTTTCCTTCGGCGGCAAAAATGGTTGGTGCTAAAGGTTCGGTTGCCGTGCAGGTTTTGATAGATGAAAACGGAAATGTAATTGCGGCAAATGCCGTCAATGGACATCCTTTGCTTCGCTCGGCTGCTGCAAGCGCGGCGCGAAATTCCAAATTCAGACCGACTCAGCTTTCCGGACAACCCGTTAAAGTAACCGGAGTTATTGTCTATAATTTCGGCAGCGGACAAACGACGATTCTGTCTTCTTCGAGCGAAATTCCCGAAGAAAACGAACCGCCGCCGACCGCCGAAATGAAACGGCAAAGAATTTTGAATGAAAAACTTCATCCGCAGATTCTGGCAATTGTCGGGCGTTTAAAAACTGAAAATCCGCAAGATATTAAAGAGAATTTTGCAAAGAACGGCAAAGCAAAAATCGAAGTTTGGTTTTCTGAAATCAGTCCCGCAGTGCTTGAAAAACTCTCAGAACTCGGCTTTGAGATAATCGAAGAAAAACAGCAGAAATTTCTCATCGGTACGATTCCGGTTGAAAGACTCGCGGATTTGGCTGAAATTTCGGAAGTTCAATATGTTGTGCCGAAACTTGAATAATAAAATCTGAATAATTATTGAACTTAAAACGGAGAGCATTTTTCAATTTAGAAAAATGTTCTCCGTTTATTTTGAAAAAAAGTATTGAATAAAAACCTTTTTCGTTTATTATAAAGCAAACAATTTCCGCAAATTCT
>CAYUGW010000139.1:0-1280 GCA_964444245.1 uncultured Blastocatellaceae bacterium
ATAAGATCAGGCGTTTGTAAAGATTTTCTAAATTGTTTTCGGAAGATTTTTCCGCGTCTTTTATCGCTTCGAGCAGATCTTTTTTCAGAAGAATTTCATCAATTTCCTGATCGAGTTTATAAACCGCGCCTTGCGCAAAAAGATTCGTCGAAAAAAGCGAAAGCAAAACGGCGGCGAAGATGAGTTTAAATTTTATGGAAAACATCCGAATAAAATCTCCTTTATATCGGCAAAATAAGATGTCGCAATCTTTAAGCCACTCTGCGTGCTTTGCGGCACTCTGCGTGAAATCAATTTTTCTCACGCAGAGTCGGAGAGAACGCAGAGAAAAGATGCGGATAGTTCAATTTTTCAACACAATTTATCTGCTTTGAGTTGCGAAATCGGCAAACGGTTGCCGTCAGCCGGGAAAAAAAATCTATTTTGCTTTTTCGGCAAATTCCTGCGGTGCTTCGAGTGCGTGAGTTTGCCGTTCACCTTTGGCTTTTTTCTCCGCTAGAAACTGATTGAATTCATCGGAACGCCCGCGCGGAACGCTCAGAGTTTGCCAATCGGTCGCGCGAAAATGTTTGGCAAGAAACGTGATCTGCCCGACGTGATACGCGTAATGCGTCATCTGCCGGTTGATCGCTTCGCAGATCGTGTGCGGTTCGCCGCGAATCGAGACGGTTTTCGAGAAATCTTCGGCTTGCAGCGGCTCGATCGCATCGAAAAGCGTCTGCCAGCTTTGTTCCCAAATCTGCATCAGAGATTCCCGCGTTTCATCCATTATTTCAAATTCCGTATCGCGCCGGCGGTCTTCCTTTTCGCCGTCGGATGTTAAAAAATCCCGCCAGCGCGAACGCTGATTTCCGGCGATATGCTTGACGATCACGGCAATCGAATTAGATTCCGCGTCAATCGCCCGGAAAAATTCTTCTTCGCGCACCTGCGCCATCGCCTTTTCCGCCATTCTTTTATAATTGCGAAAAGATTTGATCGCGTCGCTTAAATAATTATTTATAATTTTTTCGTTCATCTTCGGTTAATTTTCTTGTTGAAATTATTAAATCCAGACTCGGAGTTTCTTTTAGAATATTTTCATCTTTATATTTAAGTTTGGGATTTTTTCCTATAATAAGTCCTCCCGTAACAATTCCTTCTCCGTATTGCGGCACACGCATATCAACATTTCTGTCAAAATCAATCGGATAAAATTCCTTCAACTCATTTATTTTCTTGATTCCTTCTTCAAACTTACTTTGATTATAAACTTCGCCGACATTTAACGGAATCAATTC
>CAYUGW010000139.1:1380-9037 GCA_964444245.1 uncultured Blastocatellaceae bacterium
GTCGTTTTGCCGTCTTCAAACGGAATATGCCCGTAATTATTGAGGATTTTTATTTGTTTCGGTTGTGAAATATTTTGACCTTGAGCAATTGCGTCAACAGAATTAAATCCGTAAATCAAAAGGAAGATAACAAAAAAGGTTTTCGTGAATTTCATAATTTACTACCGTTAGAAAATTAATTGTCTGATTTTTTGCTGTGATGCCCTTAAATGTAAAACGGTTTCTCTGGTCGGCTTGATTTTTCAAATTATATCCAAAATCTCCACAATTTGTTCGGGTGCGGGCAATTGTTTTCGCAAATTTTCGGGCAAAGTCGAAACGAGTTTGTATTCGGCGATGCCGACGGGCGAAGTTGATTGTTTCAGCGCGTATTCGACGGTTGTTTTATCTTTGTCTTTGCAGAGAATTATGCCGATTGTCGGATTTTCGTCGGGAAGTTTTACGGTGTCGTTTAAAACCGCCAGATAAAACTGCATTTTTCCGACGTGTTCCGGCAAAAATTCGCCGATTTTCAGTTCGATTGCTACCAAACAGCGCAATTGACGATGATATAAAAGCAAATCTATAAAATACTCTTTATCGGAAACTTGCAGGCGAAACTGTCTGCCGACGAAGGCGAACATTCCGCCCATTTCGCGCAGGAAATCTTCGACTTTTCCGACCAGAGCGTTTTCAAGCTGACGTTCGTTATAATCATCACCGAGTTCCAGAAAATCGAAAATATACTCATCTTTTACCGCAAGTTTTGCCTGATGTTTGATTTCTTCGGAAACCGTTTTGTCAAAATTCGTTTGACTCAAAAGCGTTTTTTCGTAGTTTTGATTTTCAATGTGATGCTGCAAAAGCCGCTTTGTCCAGCCGAATTTTCTGGTCATCCTAATATAAAATTCGCGTTCCAAATCGTCTTTACATTTGCTGAAAATAATAAGGTTATGCGTCCAGCCAATTTCTCTAACCATTGGTTGGAGTTTTTCATTTTCACTATACGATTCGTAAAATTGACGCATAAACCAAAGATTTTGAGAAGAAAATCCTTTCATTTCTGGAAATTCCTTTCGCAAATCTTCGGAAAGCTTTTCGACGACGGATTTTCCCCAGGTTTCGCCTTTTTGTTTTTCGACAATCATTTTGCCGATGTCCCAGTAAAGCGAAATAAGTTCTTTATTGACAGCTTTTAATGCTTCATATTGCGCCGAGCGAATGCGCGTTTTAATTTCTGTAAGAAGTATTTTGTAATCTTGCGTGATGTTTTCGGTCATATTGAAAAATTAGTTGAAGAGAAGATTTAATGCAGAGATTATAACCCATTTTTTTGAATTTTATTATTTTTTTCCATATCAATCGCCGTATTTTCGACCTTTATCAATTGCCGGAAATTTTCTTCCAAATTCAATTTCAAAGGTTTCAGCTTTTTAACCATTTCGGTGATTTTTATTTTGTTTTCGAGCATTTGCCGCGCCACCGCGCTCTGGTTTTCGCCGACGAAAATGAGTTCGCTGAAACCTTCCGAGATGCCGATTTTTACCTTGATGTGATTGACGTTTCGCGTGATCGCGTCTTTTAGGAAAAGAATTACTTTTTCGATCTCGGTGCAGGTTTTCGCGTCGAAATAAATTCGCGTGCTTCGATAATGGCGGTCAAGTTCGTTGAATTGCTCGAATGCTTCGCGGCTCGCGTCGATTGCCTGATTTTTAATTTCTTCGCGTTTTAATTTTACGCCGCCGGTTTCCAGGCGATTTGTAAATTCATCAATTTTTTCGAGCGCGATCTCGGTTTTGGAAATGAGTTCGTAAAGCTCGCCGACCGCCTTGGCTTTTTGCTGCTCGATCAGCGAAAAACGCGTTTGATATTCGTAATTTTCGATTTGCAGCGCGGCTTTAAAACTCTCGATTTCCTTCTGGAATTTTGCCGACAATTCGGTTTTATAACCTTCGGTTTTGCGGGAAAGCCAAAAGGCTGTGAGAATCGGAACGACAAGCGCGACAAGGCTCGGAACTAAAATTTTGGCGAGTTCAAACCAGAATGAAAATTGGGAGTTTTGCATAAAACCGATTTCCTTTTTTGATTTACATTTCTCTTAAAAGTTTACCAAGTTGCGCGGAAATTAGCAGTTTTTCCGGGAATATTTTCGTAAAGTTTTAAAATTATTTTTCTTAACTTCAAAGCTATCCTAACGGGTGGTTTATTCAATGGACATCTTTCCAAAATAAATGATGAAAAAGATAGATTTATCAGAAGAGAGTCATCGAAGATGACGTTATATTTGTAGCCCATAGTGAAACTATGGGATTAAGTCAACAAAATAATTCAAGTTCTCGAAGAGAACGACATAAATTATGTCGCCATTTTCAATGGCTTTCATTTTTTTCTGGAAATCTACCCACAATTTCATTGTGGGCTACAAGTATGTCGCAAACTTCGTTTGCTAAATCAAAGAAATTATTTAGGAAATTGTCTAATACAAAATTTATCATCGCGTCTGTTCGCTAAGAAATAATTCCAAATCTTGCCACCCGTGCGGGTGGCGTTTTCATTTGTCGGAAAGGTTATAACTCTCAACACCGGCACATTTTCGCCGCTGATTTTGTCAGGAGCAATAACCGATTTATGAAAACCAAATTTTATTTTCTATTTATTTCAATTTTATTTTTAACTTTATTTTCAAAGGCAAATGCGGCGACTTTTATCGTTGACCGTGCGGACGATGTGGCAGGTGCAACGGCTTGTGATCCCGTGGTACCAAACGATTGCAGTCTGCGCGGTGCGATCATCAATGCCAATGCCAACGGCGCGGGTTTGGATATTATTCAATTCAATATCGGCGGCGGAAACGCGCAGACGATCACGATGTCTTCAACGCCGCTTCCCGATATTCAAACTTCTCTGATAATTGACGGCACGACGCAACCGCTGTTCGGCGGTTTGCCGCTGATCGAAATAAACGGCGCGGCTTCCGTTATCAATACGAACGGCTTCAGAATTTCGAGTCCGCTCGGCAATATACCGATCACCGTGACGATAAAATCGCTGATAATCAATCGTTTTAAGGGCAGCGGCATTTATTTCACGGCTTCGAGCGGAATTACGGCAACCGTTACGGGCTGTTATATCGGCACGAATCCGGGCGGCTCGATTGATCTGGGAAACGGCAATCACGGCATTCGCATTTCGGCTTTTCCCGACAGCAGTTTTACCATCGGCGGCACTCTGACGAGCGAACGCAATGTTATTTCGGGAAATGAAGACGACGGAATCAATGTCGTTTCCGCGTTCGATTTGATAACACCCGGCAATACTTCGGTTTTAGTTTTAAATAATTTTATCGGCACGACTTCTGCCGGAAATGCGGATTTGGGAAATTCGGGCGACGGCATCAGCTTCGGCGGTCCGGGTTTCGGTTATTCTTTGCAGGTCGGCAACGGACTTGGAAACGGGCGCAATATTATTTCCGGCAATGATCAGAGCGGAATCGCGGCAACTTCAGGCACGGTTTCAATTGTCGGAAATTATATCGGCACGAGTTTGAACGGCAACGCCGATGTCGGCAACACGCTCGACGGAATTCAGCTGGCGGGCGAAGTCTCCAATGCGACAATCGGCGGGACGGTTTTGGGAATTCCCGTCGGCAACGTCATTTCGGGAAATAATCGAATGGGAATCTGGATCAACGACGCAAGCATTCCGGCAACGATCCGCACCAATAAGATCGGTATGAATGCCGCCGGAACTGCCGCACTCGGCAATTCTTCGGGCGGGATTTTTCTTTTTGAAAACGATACTTTTACAAATTCGGAGATCATCATCGGTTCGGATACGAACGCTTCGGACGGCAATGTAATTTCGGGAAACGGCGGCGACGGCATCGAAATTTCCGAGAAAGTCCGGCAGGTGAAAATGTATGCCAATAAGATCGGCACGAACGAAGCGGGAACTCTGCTTTTTCCGAATACTCTGGTCGGAATCAGAATCGCTTCAGCGCAGAACGAAGTCGGAGTTGCCGGAAACAACATCGCTTCCAACATAATTTCGGGAAATAACAGCGGCATTTTTCTTATCGGCGTAAATGCGGGCGGCAATCAAATTTTTAATAATTTTATCGGCACGAATTCGAGCGGCGCAAATTTGGGCAACACGGGTGCGGGAATCTATATCAATCAGGGAGCTTTGGGCAATCAGATCGGCAGCGCGGCGGCGGGCGGCGGCAATGTCATCGCTTTTAACGGCGGCAGCGGCGTAAATGTTGCGGAAGGAACACTTAACGCAATTCGTGCCAATTCGATCTATTCAAACGACGGTCTCGGAATTGATTTGAACGCCGACGGCGTAACCGCTAACGATCCGGGCGATAATGATTCGGGACCGAATTCGCTGCAAAATTTTCCGGTTATCCAGCGCGCCACGCCGACGCGAATCACGGGTTTTCTCGATTCGCTCGGAGATCAAAGCTACGCGATAGATTTTTACCGCGTTGACGCGTGCGATGCTTCCGGTTTCGGCGAAGGACGCTTTTTTCTCGGCTCACAGACGATTTTGACAAATCCGGTAACGGGCATCGGCGAGATCAGTTTTCCGACGACTTTAATCGTCGGTCAAATTATCACGGCAACCGCCACGCGCACCGTCAGCGCGGCGGGCGACACTTCGGAATTTTCGCAGTGCCTGACCGTTACGGGCGAACCGGGCAATCTTTCATTTTCCGCCGCAAATTATACGGTCAACGAAAATTCGGGCTTCAGAACGATTGTCGTCAATCGCAACGGCGGCTCGACCGGCACGATCACGGTCAATTACGCGACTTCAGACGGCACGGCGACCGCCGGACAGGATTACACGGCGCAGAGCGGAACTTTTACATTTTTCAGCGGCGAAGTCGTCAAGAGTTTCGATATTCCGATCAATGACGATCTATTCGACGAAACGGACGAAACGATCAATTTGACTCTGAGCAATCCGCCTCCGGGCGTGTTTTTAACGCCGAACGCAAATGCCGTTTTGACAATTCTCGACAACGACGATCCGCCGACGATTTCGATCACGGACGTAACGCACGCCGAAGGAAATTTGGGCGATGCGACACAATTTTCTTTCCGCATACAGCTTTCCGCGCCGAGCCAGTTGCCGATCTCGATTGACTACGCCACGGCAAACGGCACGGCAACGGGCGGCGTGGATTTTATACATACGAACGGAACGGTTAATTTTGCGGCGTTTGAAACGCTGAAAAATATTCTCGTAACCGTCAACGGCGATATAATTCCCGAACTCGATGAAACGTTTTTTGTTAATTTATCGAATCCGGTAAACGCCGTTTTCGGCGACAATCAGGCTGTCGGTACGATTCTTGACGACGATAATCCGGGCAAATTCTCGTTTAGCTTCGCGCCGTATTCCGGCACGGAACACGATACGGTCGAAATTACGGTTTCGCGCACGAGCGGAACTGCCGGAACGGTTTCGGTGGATTACGCGACCGGCGGCGGAACGGCTTTGCCTTTCATTGATTACACGCCCGCGTCGGGAACTCTTGTTTTCGGCGACGGCGAAACGACCAAGACTTTTAATGTCGTTTTGCTGGACGATTTGATTCCCGAACCGGCGGAATATGTCAATTTGATTCTTTCAAATCCGCTCGGCGGCGCAACGCTCGGCGTGCCTTCGGTTGCCGTTCTCAACATTATTGATGACGACAACGGAACGCTTTTGAATCTCGCGGGAGAAGTCGTCAGTTCGGCAGATCATTCACCGATTCCGAATGTCACGATGACGCTGCAAGGTGCGCAAAATGCGACGACGACGACAGACGCGAACGGCAGATATTCGTTTTCGAATCTCGCGCCGAACAGCAATTATACGGTTACGCCGTCCGCGCTCGGCTACACTTTCAATCCGATCAGCCAGCAGTTTACGAATCTGACGAACGACGATTTGAATGTGAATTTCAACGCCACCGCCGCGCCCGTCCGTCAAATGCGAATTATCGGCGGCAATGCAACGCCCGGACAAAACATTTCGGCAACGGTCGAACTCGTCGCGCAGGGCGATGAAAATTCGCTCGGGTTTTCACTGAATTACGATCCGGCGATTTTGAGCAATCCGAATGTCGTTTTGAATCAGGATGCGGCAAGCGCATCTCTGACCGTCAACGCTTCGCAAAGCGGAAAACTGGCGATTTTGCTCGGATTGCCTGCCGGACAAGCGTTCACCGCCGGCACAAAATCGCTTCTTACGATTACCTTCAACACCGCGCCGACGAGTGCTTTTAATTCGCCGCTGACATTCGGCGATGTGCCGCTCGCACGCGGCATTGCCAACACGAATTCCGACGCTCTGACGGCGATTTATCTGGACGGCGCGGTTACGTTCGCGCAAGGTTTTGAAGCCGACGTTGCGCCGCGCCCGACCGGAAATAATAACGGCACGATCTCGATTTCGGACGTAACGCAGGTCGGTTTATTCGTCGTCGGGTTAAATACGGTTGACGCGGAGTTTAACGAATTTCAGCGTGCCGACTGTGCGCCGCGAATTTCGCTCGGCGACGGTCAATTAACGGTTGCCGATTACACGCAAGCCGGACGCTATGCCGCCGGGCTTGATACTGTAAATCCGGCGGGCGGCGCGGCGATTCAGAGTTTGCTGGAATTCGATTCGGACGGAAAACTCGCATTTCCGCTTTCTCCGTTTAACTCGAAATCGGATTCAAAAAATAAAAATCTCGTACCGACCGTCGTCCGCGTCGTCAATGTTCAATCGTCGCCCGGACAGCAGGTTTTTGTTTCAATCGAAGCGGACGCGCAAGGCACGGAAAACGGTTTCGGTTTTACGCTCGATTATGATGCGTCGAAATTATCGAATCCGCTGGTTCAAAAAGGAACTGCCACGCAGACCGCAAGTTTGATTCCGAATACGACGCAAATTGGCAAAGTCGGCGTAATTTTAGCGATGCCTTTCGGCGAGGCGGTATCCGCCGGAACGCGGCAGATCGTCACGATTCGCTTTGATGTCGCGGCAGATGCTCCGGCAGGAAATACGCCGCTGACATTTAACGATACGCCGGTCATCCGCGAAGTTTCCGATGTTGATGCCGGTGTTTTGCAGTCGGCTTTCGAAGACGGAAATGTTGATGTTTTAGGACCGTCATCGGCAAATATCAGCATCAGCGGAAAGGTTTTGACGAAAAGCGGTCGCGGAATTGCGCGGGCGATGATTTCGATCACCGATTCCGGCGGCGAAACGCGTACGACGCTGACTAATCCGTTCGGCAATTATCGTTTTGCCGGACTGGATTCAGGCGAAATCTACACGCTGACGATCCGGCATAAACAATTTCAATTTACACCTTCGACGCAAATTCTGACGGTTTTTGAAGACGCGCCGGGTATAAATTTTATCGCTACATCAGAAAATTAAGCGCGTTTTGCCGATGAAAGCTGACCGAAATCATCGGCAAAACGCGTTGCGCGTGAAAATTCAAATTGCATCGAATTTTCAATGCAATTTGGCAAAAACAAAGACCGGATAGTGGGGCTGTCCGGTCTTTGTTTTATTTTAGTACTCACCTTACGCAAATCGTTTTTTTGCCATCGTTAGAGCCGTGCATTGATTACTCACGTTTCGCTGTTGTTTGTAACGTCTTAACAAGAAACGAGTTAAAAAATGA
>CAYUGW010000140.1:0-9014 GCA_964444245.1 uncultured Blastocatellaceae bacterium
ACCTTTTTCGATGTCGAAAGTTATGCCGTCAACCGCTTTGACAATCCGCGGAACAGGACTTCCGCCCGTTAATTTATCCAAAATCCCGCCGCCGCCCAGATTAAAATAGACTTTTAAGTTCTGCAAAGAAATTAAACTGTTATTGTTTTGTTCCATTATTTTATTTTTCAGCCAATACAACTACCTTAATTAATAATTTGAAGACGGGTAGCTATTTCAATTAATCCAATCTTGTTCAATAAAATCCTTTGGTGCTTCAATAATGATTTCTACATCATAAAAATATTGCCATTTTGCATTTATCCGCCCTAAAAATCCGGCACTTTCTGTTTCGATTTGAGTCAGTAACTCATCTTTTTCATCTATCCAAACAATACCTGCATCAATTATTTTAGGATCATCATATTTTATCTCATATCTAAACTTTAGTGTGTTCCTGTTCCCGATCTTTTCATCTTCTAAATGCTCGACTTTTACATTCTTTACTATAAATATATCGTCACTTTCTGCCCGAAATTTTATTGGAAAAAATGAATCAAATTGGTCTCTTATAGGAAAATAATCTTCTTTAGTCTTAATCCATTTTTCATTATGTAGCTGAAATCTCTGCCTTGCAATTTCAATCGCGATCTTACTGATCTTACCGGATACGACGTCAACAAATTTATATTTGTTCGGTGCTAAAAACTCAAAAGTCGAAGATATGTCCGAGTTACCTAAAGATGTTTCAACATAAACTTTCACCTTCTTAACTTTTTTCGATCTGAGAACAGCATTCTCTAGAAAAGTTTTAGGATTCTTTACTAATTTTCTCTTTGTAATGCCTGTTCCATCTTGATTTATCTTGTTTGAAGAACTACTTTGACTGTAAATATTTATCGAACAAATAAAAATACAACATACTAAAACTGTCCTAAACATTTTTTGTTCCTTCTTTTAAACTAACCGATTCCGCATAAACTTCCTTGGCAAAATGACAAAGCGAATGATGATTTTCATTGATTTGCACAAACGGCGGAAACTCGCGCTCGCAAATGTCTTCGGCGCGTTCGCAGCGTTCGGCAAACGGACAGCCCGGCGGCAGATGCGCGACATCGGGCGGCAAACCCGGAATTTGATAAAGCGGCGTACCGTCTTCGTGCGCCGGATCGGGAACGCTTTTTAATAAACCTTTGGTATAAGGATTTGCCGGAGTTGCGAAAAGTTCGCGCGTCGGCGCGGATTCAAAAACCTTTCCGGCATACATCACGATAATGTTTTCGGTCATTCCGGCAACAACGCCGAGATCGTGCGTAATTAAAATAACGCTCGTGCCGAGTTCTTTTTTCAAATCCTTGATAAGTTCGAGAATCTGTGCCTGAATCGTTACATCTAAAGCGGTTGTCGGTTCGTCGGCGATTAATAATTCCGGTTCGCAAGAAAGAGCCATCGCAATCATCACGCGTTGGCGCATACCGCCGGAAAATTCGTGCGGATAACCGTCAACGCGGCTTTCCGCATCGGGAATTCCGACAGTTTTCAGCATCTTGATCGCGTGTTTATAGGCTTGATCTTTCGTGTGTCCGAGATGAAGCTGCGTAACTTCCATCAATTGCGTCGAAATCCGCAAAAACGGATTGAGCGAAGTCATCGGGTCTTGGAAAATCATCGCCATTCTTTTTCCGCGAATTTTTCTGACTTCGTCAATTGAAAGTTTGCGAACGTCTATGCCGTCGAAAATTATATCGCCGTTGACGATCTTTCCCGGAGGCTCTGGAATCAGTCGCATCACCGAAAGATTCGTCACCGATTTTCCGCTGCCCGATTCGCCGACAATGCCGAGAGTTTCGCCTTTTTTCAGTTCAAACGTAATGCCGTCAACGGCTTTGACCACGCCGTCTTCCGTCTGAAAATATGTTTTAAGGTCGTTGACCGAAAGAATTGTTCCGTTTTGATTTTCCATCAAATTTTCTCTGTTTATTTATTTTGTTCCTGCAGCCAATTTTGAAAATCCTGCAAAACTCTAATTTGATCTTCTGTTTGACTGCGCTTTAGAAAGTCTGTCAGAACCTTTGCCGATAACACCGGCAATGCTAAACTTTTTTCTTCAACGAGATATTCTCCTGTTTTGCTTAACACGAATATTCTCAAAATTTCTTCATCATAAAGCCAAAATTCTTTTATTCCGAAAGCCGCATAAATCTCGAATTTTTCGTCGGATTTATGGCTTTCATCAATTTCAACAACCAGATCAGGCGGCGTATCGGTTTTATCATCAAACAGTTTCGATTTGAAACTAGCCAGATGCGCGTTTTGGATATAATAGGATTCGTCCGGTTCTGCACCTTTGCGAACTTTATGCGAAACCAAAGTCATCGAACCCGTTGGAACTGTTTGCAAATTTGAGTGTAAAGCCGCAAAGGTAATTAAATTATGTAAAAATCTTGACAAATTTTCGTGTGTGAAGCCTTGAACCATATTTGCTCTTAAAACGCCTCGATTATAAGTCGTTTCGAGTTCGCTTTGGTTTACATTTTCCTCAAGAAATTCGATATAATCTTCCCAATCAATACCGTAAAAAACTTTTGACTCACCGGGTTTAATTTCGGTAAGAATTTCCTGCAGATTTGTCGTTGCTACTGCTGACATAATATTTCTTCAAAAATTAGAATTTACGCGTTTGCGGATCGAGCGCGTCGCGCAAGCCGTCGCCTAAAAAGTTCAGCGAAAAGAGCGTCAGAGCCATCGTTACGCCCGGAAAAATAAGCTGCCACGGGAAAATGGCGATATTTTTGATTCCGTCCGATGCAAGGCTTCCCCAAGACGCGTAGGGAGCTTGAACGCCGATTCCCAAAAATGACAGAAACGCTTCGGTCAGCATCACGGAAGGCACGGTCAGCGTCGCGTAAACGATCACGGGACCGAGCGTGTTCGGGACGAGATGGCGGAAAATAATGTTAAATGTCGAAACTCCGGTCGCTCTTGCCGCCAGCACGAATTCCTGATTTTTGAGCGACAAAACCTGCCCGCGCACGACGCGCGCCATCGTCAGCCACGAAACCAGACCGAGCGAGAAAAAGAGCAGAAAAATCTGACTCAAGCCCGCACCGACGCGGCTCGTAAACGCCTTTCCGAGAACCCCGCCGATACTGCCTAAAAACCATTGATAAAAGTAGTAATTCAAAGTTATAACGAAAACAAACGCGAAAATTGAGATTAGTGTGTAAACAATATTTAGTCCCAATTGACTGCCTGTCGAATTTACTGAAACTTTTTTGTAAATCTTTACAAGCGCAATGGTTAAACCTAAAAGCATTATAAAACCGACAATAACTGACGGAATCAGTTGAATCAAAAATTCCGTATTATTGCCGCCGAAAGCCGCGAGCAAAACGATAACGATCAGAATATAAGGAATAGCGTAGATAATATCTACGACGCGCATCATTACGTTATCGATTTTTCCGCCGAGAAAACCTGCGGTCGCGCCGTAACTTACGCCGACGATAAGCGAAACAACTGTTGAAATAACACCAACCATCAAAGAGATTCTGCCGCCTTGCAGAACGCGGGCGAAGATATCGCGTCCGGCATCATCCGTTCCCATCCAATTTGTCCAGGACGGCGGCGAAGATTTATAGCCCTCGCCGGTAGTCGGCATTCCTTCAGCAGTAATGTTTGCAAAATTATTTAATAAAAACGGACCGATGATGACGGAAACGATCATAATTGCCATTACGATCAAACCGAAAACGGCGAGTTTATTCTTTAAAAGCCGTCTCCACGCATCTTTCCAAAGCGATGTTCCTTTAACTATTTCTGTTTCTGCCATAATTTTAACCTTCTGCTGTTTTACTGTTAATATACTTCATCCGAGCGGAATTTCTTTCGCGTAAAGGGCGGATTCGGAATTTTTTCAACTTCACAAGTGTCGTCATAAATTTATTCGTAACGAATTCGCGGATCTAAAAATCCGTAGGAAATATCAACAATTAAGTTGAAGATCATAATCAAGATCGAAAGAAAGGCGACGATTCCCAAAATCAGCGGTTCATCGCGATTCAAAACCGATTGAATAAAAATATTGCCCAAGCCCGGAATGGCGAAAACCTTTTCGACCACGACCGTTCCGGCTAAAAGAGAAGCGAGTGCGGGACCCGTAAAGGAAACAACCGGAACGATTCCGCCGCGAAGCGCGTGTTTGAGCAAAACGGTTTTTTCGTCCAAACCTTTCGCCCGCGCCGTGCGGATGTAATCGGAGCGCAGAACTTCGAGCATTCCCGCACGCGTCAGACGCGCAATATACGCCGCATAGATCGCCGCCAGCGTTATGACCGGCAAAATCAAATTTGAAATTCCGCCCCAACGCGCCGGAGGAACCCAAAACAGCCAGAGCGAAAAAACCAGCACAAGAATCGGTCCCAAAACGAAATTCGGCACGGAAAGTCCGAGCATCGCCAGTGCCATCGAGCCGTAATCAAAGATTGAATTTTGCTTGAGTGCCGCGATAATTCCGGCAAGCAAACCGATCAACAATGCTAGAAAATAAGCTAAAATTCCAACCGTCGCCGAATAAGGAAAATGCCGCAAAATAATTTCATTAACGGACTGCCCTTGATATCTGAGCGAATCGCCGAAATCGAGCCGAATGATATTCCACATCACCTTGGCATATTGCTCCGGAAAAGAATCATTTAATCCGTATTTTTCCTTAATATTCGCTTCGATTGCCGGCGGCAAAGCTCTCTCCATCGAGTAGAAACTTCCGGGCGCGATGCGGATTAATCCCCACGTCAGCGTTACGACAAGCAAAGCCATCGGGATTATGATTATCAATCGTTTTAAGATAAATTTAAGCATTTTTCCTCTAAATTTGTTCGGGATTGCCGTTTCCACGGCTGAAAAATTGTTCCGCCATATAAATTACCGCGTTCAGGCGTTCATCCGTATCTTTTTGAGCCGCTCTTAATTCCTCAACATTTTTTGAAACTTCTTTAACGGTTTCATTAGTTTGCTTAACTGCTTCGAGCAAATTTACGGAAACCTGTTCCAAATTTTTGATTCGGGTTTCGGAATTTTTCTGCCATTCTTTCTGAAGTTCTTGAGTTTGCTGCAGTTCGGCATAAAACTGCGCTTGATTTTGCAGCAGAAACTCAATCGTTTTGTCTATTTTATCCTGATCCATATTTATTCACCGGCGGCGGATTTTTTCGATTGTTCAAAATCCTGCTGCGTTTTGATAAGTGCTTCTATATGAGCGTCAACTTGCGGATCGGACACTTTCATAATATTTTCGACATTTTCATCCCATTTCGCCGGATCGCGTTCGATATAGACGAATTTCCAGGGATGCATTGTTCCAGGATTCGGATACATTCCTTTGACATATGGCTTTTTCATCCAATTCGTGCCGGAGGTTGAAAGCGGAATTACGGGCTGATCCATCAGCATAAAAAATTCGGCTTCCGCCATTTTTTCAAGCCGCTTCATCGGATCTCTGGTTTGGTTTGCTTCATCCAGCATCCGGTCAAAGGTCGGATTCCACCAACCGGTCGAACTATCGTTATTTTGCGAATAGAATTGGCTCAAGAAGGTTTGCGGATCGGTGAAATCACCAACCCAACCCGCTCTGGCAACGCCCGTGTATTCGATTTTCGAGCGATAATCCAGATACGTCCGCCATTCCATATTTTTGAGCGGAACGGTGATGCCGAGATTTTGCCGCCATTGCGCCTGAACGAATTCGGCAACCTGTTTATTGCTTTCCGCCGTGTTGTAACTAAGCGTAATATCATCTGCCGGAAAATTCGTAACCGTGCAGCGACCGTTTTCGCCCGGCGTGACCGTATAACCGGCTTCTTTCATTAAATCACACGCTTTTTGCGGATTGAATGTGCGCTTTTCCCACTCTTCCGGTGAAATATTGTTTTCTTTGATAAGGCGCGGAAAGACACGCGCTTTCGCTTCTTCATATTTCGGAAAAATCCCGACCGGAGTAAATTCGGCAGTTTTCTTCGCGATTTTGCGGAATTTTTCCAAAGCATCGCGGTCGATTGACAATGAAAAGGCACGACGCACAGACAGTTTATCTACGGGCGGTTTTTGAACGCTGAAGGTGTAATATTCGATGGCTTTTTCGGGATGAAGCAGATATTCGTGTTTAAATTGTCTGATATGATCATTCCACGCCGCCGGAACAGTTTTATTATAAAGGGCGTCAACTCTGCCGGATTTATAAATGTTCATCATCGTCGTCTGTTCGTCCATCGGATAAAACGTAACCGACTGGATTTTGACATTTTCCGCATCCCAATAATTCGGGTCTTTTACGATAACGAGTTCGTCGTACGGTTTCCAAAGTGAAAGTTTATGTGAGCCGCTGGTTACGATATTTTCCGGTTTAATCCAACTGTCGCCGTGCTTTTCTATCGTCGGGCGATGGAGGGCGGCAAATAACTGATGCGTTAAAACACCGACAAAATAAGGAGCGGTTTGTTTCAGCGTAATTCGCAGAACATAATCACCGACAACCTCAACGCCGATATCCTCGCCTTTTAAAGGAACGAGTTCTTTGCCTTCGATCGCGGCTTTTAATTTCGGATTATCTTTAAATAATTTCTCCTGATCTTCTTTTTTCTCAGGAACGGTTACGCGCTCCGGCGAAGTGATGAATTTTTCAAATTCGGTTTTCGGAGACGCGTTTTCGGCAGGTGTTTCAGTTGAAGAAGATGAAGAATCGGCGGGCGGCGCGGTTGTTTCCGGATTGGCGATTGTCGGTTTCGGTTTTTCAAAATCCTTGACCAGCAAAAAGCTTCCGTCTTTATCCTTGACAAAAAATCTGCCGGAGTTATACGCTTCGCCGTATTTGATGTCGTAAGCTAAAAAAGCGTAGCGTGAAGCCAGTTCCGGCGAAAGCGAGCGGCGGAAAGACCACGCCAGGTCTTCGGCTTTGATCGGGTCGCCGTTGGAAAATTTGGCGTTTTGCCGCAAATAAAACGTATAAACCGTTCCGTCCGGGTTTTCTTCCCAATGAGTCGCCAATGACGGAATCGGATCGAGCGTTTTCGGATGATATTCGACAAGCCGATCAAAAAGCCCGATCAAAAGACGCGCTTCCGGCTGTCCGGTAACGATTTGCGGATCAAGCGATTCCGGCTCCGAACCCGTGATATAGTGCATCGCGTTTTCATCCGGCGCATTAGTTAATCCCCAATATTTCGTACTTGCCTGAGTCGAGCAGCCGATTAAAATCGAAGACAAAACTACCAAAGCCAATCCTAAACGAAATTGTTTAAAGTTGATTCGCATCATAAACTAAAACTCCTTGTAAAACTTCTATTTTTGAAAAACCCGCTTGCCGGATTTCAGGAGAGAAAAACTTATAACAAAAATTAATGTTGCCATAAAGTTAGCACGTTCTTAACCCGACAGGCAAGAATAACTTATATTTCGCAACCGCCTTTGCTTAAATTCGTGAGCCTCAACGAGTAAAAATTCAAATTTTATAAAACTTGCGTTAAATCATTGATAAAATGCCTTTTATCAAACGTGAAACACTCGCTGATTGCAAATTGCAAATCGCAAATCCGTAGTAACTTTTAGGATTCGCCTGTTGTCTTTTTCGGTTGCCAAAAATTATCAATTCTTACATCTTTGAGCGAAGGCGCGTCCAGAGTATTGATCTCGAAACCCAGAATATACGGCTTGACCAAAGAATACGAAGTCGGGAAATAAAGGGGAATGGCGCGAAGTTCGTTAATCGCATCCTCTTCGGTCAGAATTAATTTGTTGCCGCCGAATTCGTCGCCCGCTTCCGGAGTCAAATCGGAATTCACCGCTAGATGCGGCAATTTTATTTCCGATTTGATCATTGCCGCCGCCGCATCGGAATTTGATTTTTCGGGCGTTTTTATATCTTTTGCCGGATTCGCCGGTTTATAATCTTCGACTTCTTCTGCGAGCGTTTTTTCCGGTGCGAAAATCGCCTGCATATTTACAGTTTCATCCGTCGTCGGAAAAACCACGCCGCGCCGGATCATATCGTAATCGCCTTCTTTTCCGGCTGTTTCGAGTTCTACGGCTTCTTTGATAATGATTTCCGTTTCGATATTGAGATTTTGTTTCCACATCCGCGCCACCGAACGGGCGATGCGCTGCTGGATATTATTGCGGTTGATCAAAAGTTTGACGGTCGGAAAATTTTCGCCGTTCGGAAAACCGGCTTCGGTCAGAAGTTTTTGTCCGCGGGCTGCATCCTGCGTCAGTTTGGACTTGGATGCTTCATTATGCGGCAAAAAACCGAGCGCGGGTTTGGTCGCGCCGTCCATTTCGTCATCGGTCAAACGCTCGCGTTCGATTGAGATTGCCAGAGCCTCACGAATGCGTCTGTCGTCAAAAGGTTTGTTTTTTGAATTAAATTCGTAAAAATTCAATGCGCCGTGAACGGTTCGCTGAAAATCTTCATACGGCGTAAGAAGTTTCAAAGCCAGCGGTTCGAATTCGGCGTTCGTCACCGCGTCCAATTCGCCCGACCGATACGCTTCCAAGGCTTTTTCGGCACTTTCCTGCGGAATAAACCGCACTCTTTCGAGTTTGACCTGATCCTTATTCCAGTAATTTTCAGCCTTATCGAGAGTTATCCCGTCTTGCCCGACGCTCGAAATGCGAAACGCGCCGTTGGTGATTATGTCGGCATTTAATTTGTCTTTTTCAAACACCGTTTTTGCGTGAATCGGGCGAAACAAAGGATGCGCGACCAACGCCGGAAAATCTTTGTCGGATTTTTTCAGCGAGACTTTAAGCGTAAATTTATCAATTGCTTCGACACCGAATTTTTCTTTCTTTTCCGTTTTTTTATCTACTTTATTTTCTATGTCTTCGACTTTCGGCTTTTGTTCCGAAGGCATTGAGGGATTCGGTTTTTGTTTAGTTTCCGCCGGTTTATTTTCAAGTTTCGGCAAAGTTTTCGGCGCGGTTTGATTCGGCGGATTATTAAAAATCGGCGAATTCGGTGCTGTTGAAGGTTTCGGCAAAAT
>CAYUGW010000141.1:0-8938 GCA_964444245.1 uncultured Blastocatellaceae bacterium
GCATCATTTCATCAAACCTGCCGCAGACGTTTATTTTCTGCTTGCTTTGATAAATGTTTTGTTCGCCGAAACTAGCGTAAATTTGGGCAGATTAAGTGAATTTACCGACGGCGTTGACGTTTTGCGCGAAGTTTCAAAAACTTTCGCACCGGAAAAGGTTGAAAATTTGACGGGAATTTCCGCCAGCGAAATTAGACGAATCGGACACGAATTTGCCGAATCTGAACGCGCGGTTTGTTACGGCAGAATGGGCGTTTCGACCCAAGAATTCGGCAGCCTTTGTCATTGGCTGATCAATTCGATAAATATTCTGACGGGAAATTTCGACCGCGCGGGCGGCGCGATGTTCACCTCGCCGGCTTTCGATGTGCTAGCTGCCGGAAAAGGAGGACAAATTTTCAATCGCTGGCAGAGCCGCGTGCGGAATCTGCCAGAATTTATGGGCGAATTGCCGGTTGCCGCGCTATCGGAAGAAATCGAAACGAGCGGCGAAGGGCAAATAAGATGTTTGATAACGAGCTGCGGAAATCCCGTTCTGTCCACGCCGAACGGTGCGCGGCTGGAAAAGGCTCTGGCAAAGCTCGAATTTATGGTTTCGATTGACATTTACATCAACGAAACGACGCGCCACGCTTCGATAATTTTGCCGCCCGCGACCGGACTCGAAACTTCGCATTACGACGTGATCTTCAATCTTTTCGCCGTTCGCAACACGGCGAAATATTCCGCGCCGCTTTTTCCGAAAGACGAAAACGCCAGATACGATTGGGAAATTTTCCAGACTCTCGCGCATCGGCTTAGCGGAAAAGAAGAGCCTTTGAATTTAATTCCGCCGGAAGCGAAATTAAACTTCGGCTTGAAAAACGGCAAATATAAATTATCGCTCGAACAATTGATTGAAAGCGAAAACGGAATTGATCTCGGCGAACTGCAAACTTGTCTGCCGGAAAGACTTTTTACCGAAAACAAACGCATCAATCTCGCACCGGAAATTTTGGTGAAAGATTTGGAAAGATTGAAAAACGAGACAAGCGAAAAAGGCGAATTTCCGTTCGCTCTGATCGGCAGACGGCATTTGCGCGACAATAATTCGTGGCTGCATAATTCGGAAATTTTAACCAAAGGCAAAAATCGCTGCACGATTTTGATGAACGACGCGGACGCGAAAAATCTCGAATTTGAAAATAATCAAACGGTCAGAGTTTCATCACGCGTCGGCGCGATCGAACTTCCGCTTGAAATAACCGAAAAAATTATGCGCGGCGTGGTTTCGATTCCGCACGGCTACGGACACGGACGCGACGGCGTTCGGTTAGACATTGCGAAAAATAACGCGGGCGTTTCGATTAACGATTTAACGGACGAAACACAAATTGACGAGCTGACCGGAAACGCGGCTTTCAGCAATGTTTTTGTCAGAATCGAAGCCGTTTGCCGGTAGCGTTGATTTTGTCAGCAGCATCGGCGTGAGCCGATGCGTAAAGCATTTTTGTCAGTAGCGTCGGCGTGAGCCGATGCGTAAAGCATTTTTGTCAGTAGCGTCGGCGTGAGCCGATGCGTAAAGCATTTGCTCACGCAAACGCTACTGACTCCAAAACTTATGATTCTCGATAAATTTAAACTGGACGGAAAAACAGCGTTTGTAACCGGCGCGTCAGCCGGACTCGGGGCAGCAATTGCGATTGGTTTGGCAGAAGCCGGAGCAGATGTCGTCTGTCACGGAAATTCGCGTTCGCCCGAAAAAACCTGTCAGGCAATCGAAGAGATCGGCAAAAAAGCCTTCGCAGTCGTCGGCGATTTGAGCAAAAAGGATACCCCGAAGGAAATTTTCGATCAAGCGTTAAAAAATTTCGAACAAATTGATATTTTGGTGAACAATGCCGGAATGATCCGAAGAACTCCGGCAGTTGATTTTTCGGAAGATGATTGGATGACCGTTTTAGAAGTAAATCTTTCGGCGGTTTTTCGGCTTTCGCAATTAGCCGGACGGCAAATGATCGCGGGCGGCGGCGGAAAGATCATCAATATCGCTTCGCTTCTGTCGTTTCAAGGCGGAATTACCGTTCCGTCCTATGCGGCTTCAAAAGGCGGCGTAGCACAATTAACGAAAGCTCTGGCAAATGAATGGGCGAAACATAATATCAACGTCAACGCCATCGCGCCGGGTTATATGCGCACCGACAACACGGCGGCTTTGCAAGCGGACGAAACGCGAAATCGTCAGATTCTCGAAAGAATTCCCGCCGGACGCTGGGGCGAGGTTGAAGATTTAGCCGGCGCGGTCGTTTTTCTTTCATCACCGGCAAGCGATTATTTGCAAGGTCATATTTTAGTTGTTGACGGCGGCTGGATGGCGCGTTGATTTTGGATTTTAGATTTTGGATTTTGGATTGGTAATTTCTATATCTGTGCTGAAAATAAAAGATAAAAAAGATTGTCGTTGGGATTTTGTTGCGCTCGGCGAGGTGTTGCTTCGGTTCGATCCCGAAAACGACCGCATTCATAACGCGCGTAGTTTTCGAGTTTGGGAAGGCGGCGGCGAATATAATGTGGCGCGGAGCTTGAGCAAGGTTTTCCGTGTTGATTCGGCGATTGTTACGGCTTTGGCTGATAATCAAATCGGCAGATTGATCGAAGATCTGATCCGGCAGGGCGGCGTTGATTCGTCGGAAATTTTGTGGCGCGAGACTGACGGAATCAGCCGACGCACGCGCAACGGGATTTATTTTATCGAACGCGGATACGGTTTGCGTGCGCCCGTCGCCTGTTCAGACCGCGGAAATACTTCGGTTTCGCAACTAAAAACGGGTGACGTTGACTGGCGGAAAATCTTCGCGGAAAAAGGCTCGCGCTGGTTTCACACGGGCGGAATTTTCGCAGGATTGTCCGAAACTACGCCGGAAGTTGCGGCGGAAGCAATCAAAGCGGCGCGGACGAGCGGCGCGGTCGTTTCTTTTGATCTCAATTACCGCGATTCACTCTGGGCGGAGCGCGGCGGACGCGATGCGGCAAATGCTCTGAACGCAGAACTTTTAAAGAATGTTGATGTCGTATTCGGCGTGGAAAAATTCGATTCGAAACTTTCCGATTACAGCGAAGAAAATTTCCGCCGCGCGGCAAGTGATTTATTTGAAAGATTTCCCGGTTTGAAAATTGCCGCGACGACCTTGCGCGATGTCAATTCGGCTTGCTCGCACAATCTGAGCGCGGTTTGTTTTGACGGCGAACGCATTTTCAAAGCGAATGATTTTAAAACTCTCGAAGTTCTCGACCGCGTCGGCAGCGGCGACGCGTTTGCAGGCGGTTTTATTTACGCTCTTTTAGCCGAAAAAGATTTGCAAACAGCTTTAAATTACGGCGCGGCAAATTCCGCTCTGACCTTAACGACTCCCGGCGACGGTTCGATGGCAACGCTTTCCGAAGTTGAAAAAATCGCCGAAAGCGGAAATCTCGATCTTTCGCGCTGAAGATTTCCGCCGGTAAAATCAAACACATCCCAATATCAGAAAAATACTTAAAACCGATAGCGAAATCGTTTTCGGGGTAGTAAAACTTTGTTTAAAATCAACCCGCATCAGCTATTCCGATTTGGCTAATTCTTAACATTTATTTAACTCTAAATTCAGCATTTCTTAATCTATATCATCTATTGTTGCTTCTTTGGAATTAACACCGACAAAAAAAGATTTTTCGTTAAAATTTGAGAGTGATTTCAATTTTTAACCCCGATATTCTTATTAACAGATTTATTCAGGAGATTTTATGAAATCGAAGCCTATTTTAAAGTATTTTGCTTTCAGCTTTTGCTTGAGCTTTTTATTAACATTAAACATTTTTCCGCAGACCAACGCATCTTTGAGCGGAGTCGTTACGGACAATAACGGTGCAGTTGTCGCCGGAGCGAAAGTTTTAGTCGCTTCGACCGAAACAGGCGCACAAAGAACCGCCGCTACCAATGGGAACGGCTATTTTTTAATTCAGCAGCTGCCTCCCGGCAATTATCGCATAACTATTACGCAGGAAGGATTTAAGTCTTCACAACTCGATCAGATAGCATTGGGTGTCGGTCAGGTTCGTGAATTAAATGTTGTTTTGGAGATCGGAGAGGTTTCAGCGATTGTTAGTATCACCGGAAGTGAGATCGAACCGGCTTCGATTGACCAGAGTTCGAATCGTCTCGGCGTGAATATTTCCGCCAGAGAAGTCGAACAGCTTCCCGTCAACGGGCGCAATTATTCGCAGCTTTACCTGAACGCGCCGGGCGCGACCAATACCGGAACGGGAAATTTCGGCGATCTGCGATTTAACGGACGCGCCAATCAGCAAAATCAAACAAAACTCGACGGCATCGAAGCGACTTCGATTTTCGACGCTTCGCCCGGTTATGTAACGGTTCAGGGATCGCAGTTTCGTCTGCAAACTTCGATTGAAAACATACAGGAATTTCGCGTAGATTCATCGAATTATCCGGCGGAATACGGCACGGGAACGGGCGGACAAATCAACGTCATCGGCAAATCGGGCAGCAATTCGTTTCGCGGTTCGCTTTTTTATTATCTCCGCAACGACGTTTTTGACGCGAGAAACTTTTTCGACGGCGCGGACCAATCGCCGCTTCGGCTGAATCAATTCGGCGGTTCTTTGGGCGGTCCGATTATCAAAGACAAACTTTTCTTTTTCGGCAGTTACGAAGGTTTGCGCCAACGCGCCGGATTTAACAGTATCGAATCCACGCCGTCAAATTTTGTCCGCGATTTTATTAATTTCTACAACGGCGAAGCGGGAAATCCGGCGGGCGTTGCAGCGCGACAGGCTCTCGGATTGAGCGCGGCTGACGCGACGGCGGCGGTTGAGCGTATTGCCGCGCTGCGTGCGACGGGCGTAATCAACGCGTTTCCGGTCGGAAGCGGAACGGCATTTAACATCGGAAGCGTAACGAATGCCGCGCAGGTCAATCAAATCAATCGTTCGGCGGAACTCGACGAAGACGCTTTCAGCGGACGAATCGATTACAGATTCAACGACCGTTTCAATTTTTATGGTCGCTATCAAAGAACATACGGAAGTTTGCTCTCGCCCGACGGCACGAGCGGACGTTTTATTTCAGCCGAACAGAAACCCGATAATTTCGTCGCATCGCTGACGCAGGTTTACGGAACTTCGATCATCAACGAAACGAAATTCGGTGTGAACCGCGCTCCGACGGATTTGCTGACGGTCGTGCCGGAAATCTCCGGTTTGAACGGTTTCGATCTAACGCGGACATCACTGCGCTTGACGGGAAACATCGTCAGTCCGGGCGTAAACGGCGGTCTGGCGACCGGATTTACCGAACCCGGCGGTCTGACGCGCCAATCATCCGCCGGAAACGGACGCGCCCAGCCGATTCGTCCCGTTTCCTATTCTTTTATCAACAATTTGTCGGTGACGCACGGCGATCATAATATGAAATTCGGCGGCGAAGTCCGTCTGCTGAAAGTTGATTTCGACCAGCTCGGCGGAATTACGTATTCTTACGGCAATCTGACCGACTTTTTATTAAACCGCAATCTGACGGCGGCATTTATCGGCGATTTATCCCAACCGGGAGATTTCCGCATCGCTACCGATCCGATTACCACCATCAGCCGTCCGATCGAAGGGTTTAGCGAGGGGCGACAATATTATCTTATCGGTTACGGGCAGGACGAATGGCGCATTCGCCCCAACATTACGTTAAATTACGGTCTGCGTTACGAATATTATTCGGTCAATAAAGAGAAAAACGACCGAAACGTGGTTTTCGACGCGGCAAACGGAAGATTGCTGCCGCCGGATACGCCGCTTTATGTAACTTCAAAACTGAATTTCGGACCGCGTTTAGGTCTTACGTGGGCACCGGAATTTCTCAAAGGGAAAAACCGTGATTCGAATGGGCGGCGGCATTTATTACGGTCCGGGACAATATGAAGATTTGATTCAGCCGATCGAAAGTAATGTTTTCCGCAGTTCGAGAAATATAGCAAACGGTTTGACGACGGCAACAGGTTCGGAGGTTTCCGCTATCGGCGGAATTCAAAACCGTTTCACGCCGCGCGCCTACGATGTAGGTGCCTACGAAGTTCCCGAAAGAGTCGGGCAATACGGTATTTCGGTTCAGCAGGAATTACCCGGAAATACGGTTTTAACGGTCGGTTACGTCGGTTCGCAGGGACGCAATTTATTTTTAAGAAGCATTACCAACCGCATTTTGCTCGGACATACGGTTATTCAAAATGGTTCGCCTCTTCCGAGCGGAGTCGGCGTTATCAATCGGTGCAGCGTCGCGCCCGTGAACGGAACTTGTCCGGGGCAGATCGTCGGCGTAACGACAGTTCGTGAGTTCGATGTTGTCGGCAAACGTCTCGATACGGCAACCGGAACGATTGTTAATGATCCCGCCGGATTATTAACGCCGTTCGGCGAAATCGATTACAAAACGAGCGGCGGACGCGACCGTTACGACGCTTTGCAGATTCAGATCAACCGCCGTTTTACGCAAGGATTAACGCTCAACGCGCAGTATCAATTCGGTAAATCGTTCGGCAATACGCAAGGCTCGAACGAAGCGACGACGGCGCAAAATCCATTCAGTTTTGCAGAAGACTTCGGCAACAACACTTTCGACATTCGCCACAGCGCAAACATCACGGCTTTGTATGAACTGCCGTTCGGCAACGGT
Source organism: uncultured Blastocatellaceae bacterium (assembly GCA_964444245.1). Taxonomy (GTDB): domain Bacteria; phylum Acidobacteriota; class Blastocatellia; order Pyrinomonadales; family Pyrinomonadaceae; genus JAHCHG01. The sequence continues at coordinate 6,701 of CAYUGW010000141.1, forward strand.
CGCAGATACAGCCTGAAAGGAGCTGCCGATGTTTTGTTGGGCGGCTGGCAAGTCGGCGGCGTTTATAACGCACGTTCGGGAAGTCCGCTGGTGATCGGCATTTCGCGTCCGGATTTGGTTGCGGTTTGCCAGAACGCGGCGGGCTGCACTTTGGGCGGTAATGCGGTTGCCAACGGGTTTGTAATTTCTCTGCCGAGCGGCGCACTGCCCGCCGGATTTATCGCGGTCGTCAATACGCCGGGCGGAAATGCTTCGCGCAATACGCGCCGACCTGATCTGATTCCGGGTGTTGATCCGTTTATCACCGTCGGCGACGGCAATCTGCGTTATCTGAATCCGGCGGCATTTGCCATTCCCGCGCCCGGAACTTACGGAAATCTGCCGCGCAATTTCTTAAAAGGACCGAGTTTTCATCAATTCGATCTGACTTTGCAAAAGCGTTTTCGATTTAACGAAAGATTAAATGTCGAATTTCGTTCGGAAATCTACAATTTATTCAATCGCGCCAATTTCGCCAATCCGCCGGCTTCGTTGCCGAGCAATTTAAGCACCAACTCCGGTTCGCAGCAACCCGGACAAGCGTTTGAAACAAGCCGCGTCGGACAATTCGGCGTTATTAACGCAACGGTCGGAAGAACGGTCGGTCTGGGAACGAATCGTCAGATTCAGTTTGCCATGCGCCTGAATTTTTAGTCGGCGAAGGAATAGTTTATTTATAAGAAAAACAATTCTTTAACTTTGCTAAAGCCCGTGAATTTATTATCACGGGCTTTTTTTATTTCTTAACAAATAATTAAATTGAGAGAGCAGAAAAAGCGAGGCATCCGGACTGCCTGCCTGAAAAACTGAGAGAATTTTTAATGCGGCGGAATGTGTTTAATTAATCACAAATTAATGTTTTGTTTAAGTTCCGGTAGCAACCGTTTACTAAATTAATTGGTGTCCGGTTTTATTTTATAAACGCAAAAACCGGTTCGAAACGAAAAAATATGTTGATCGTCAAATTTTTAATATTTATTGATTCGCTGATTAATCGCCTGCTTTCAAAAGGATAAGATTTAATCGGAAAATCTAAAAATTCGCCGAAAGTTATTAAAGGTTCGGATAAATACTTTTCACTCTAAAAAAATAGTTTTCTCAAAGTCTCAAAATTTCTAGTCCTTAAGTTAAACGCGAAAAATCTTTCATTCAAAATGAAATTATAAAACCCGATGTAGTAAGCTAAAGAGAAAGTTATGCAGCCTTTAGCAAACAAGATCAGACCGCGCAATCTGGATGAATTCGTCGGGCAAAAACACCTCGTCGGGCGCGGACAGCCGCTTCGCCTTGCCATCGAGCAGAAACATATTTTTTCATTCGTTTTGTGGGGAACGCCCGGCACGGGAAAAACGACGCTCGCGCGGATTTATGCGAGTGAGATCGAAGCCGATTTTTACGAACTATCGGCAGTTTCCGCCGGAAAGGACGACATTCGCAAAATAATCAACAAACCGCGCGAAAATGAGCATCCGCGCGTTTTATTTCTTGACGAAATTCATCGCTTCAATAAAGCCCAGCAGGATTTTCTGCTGCCGTTCGTTGAAAGCGGCGAATTGGTTTTGATCGGCGCGACGACCGAAAATCCGAGTTTTGAAATAATTCCTGCGCTGCTTTCCCGTTTGCGCGTTTTCGTTCTGGAAGAACACGGCGAACAGGAAATGGCGGAAATCATTGACCGCACCGGAATTAATTTAGATGAAGAAGCGAAAAATTGGCTGATCGCCATGGCAAACGGCGATGCGCGGCAAGCCCTGACGATGATCGAAAACACCGCGCAACTATATGAAACCGTAACGCTCGAAAACTTAAAAAACACGCTCCAATCGAAATTCCTGCGCTACGATAAACAGGGCGAAGAGCATTACAACGTGATCAGCGCATTCATCAAATCAATGCGCGCCAGCGAGCCGGACGCGGCAATGTATTATCTGGCGCGAATGATCGAATCCGGCGAAGACCCGAAATTCATCGCGCGAAGAATGGTAATTTTCGCCTCCGAAGACATCGGCTTGGCACAGCCGACCGCGCTCGTCGTCGCCAACGAAGTCTTCCGCGCCGTCGAAACCATCGGCTTGCCTGAATGCGGTATAAATCTCGCGCACGGCGTTGCGTATCTCGCCAACGCCAAAAAAGACCGCAGTGCCTACAACGCCTATAAATCCGCGCTCGAAGACGCGAAAAAATTCGGCAACCTACCTG
>CAYUGW010000142.1:0-8910 GCA_964444245.1 uncultured Blastocatellaceae bacterium
CAAGAAAATCTGGATGGCTTGATATATCTGCGATGCGCTTTACTGTCAGGGAGATGGAAGTTTGTGATGGAAACAATCATAAGTTTCTAAATGTGGGGGACAAATTGGGATTGCACCCACTAAAATTAGAGTTTCAGCCTTTCATATTGCGCAAAGAGCTTTGTGATCTCGGCATTGATCGCTTGTCTGGCAGCGGGATCGGTTTCTTTGTCTCGGCGTTTGATCAGGTCTTCGATTTGAGCCTGAATAATTTCCTGCTTTGTTTCGGGTTTCTTTTTGCTTATCTGATATTTATCGTCCATAAAAACGATATTACTAGAAGACATCTCAAAAATACCAACCCTTCAGTTATCTCAGACCGCTTGATTGACAATGAAGTTATCTGAAAAATACAAACCGACTGTTAATCAAGCCGCTCTCAAGACCGCGTTTCACCTATAAATTAACGGTGAAACGCGGTCTTGAGAGCGGCTTGCTAACCAAATATTCTATATTTGGTTTAGCTTCTAAAAAAAGTCGGATGATTCTTAAAAACCTTCGGCTTTTTTATTATGAGTTGAATGTTTCCGACGTAAATCTAATATTTTTACGGGAAAATGCCGAGTTCAAAATAACAGGTTGAAATTTTATCAATCGCGTTTTTGAAGGCGGCGGTTCGCAGGTTGCCGATGCCTTTGGTCTGTTTCTGGACTTCGCGGATTTGCTGATAAGCCGTTATCATCGTTTCTTCGAGTCCCGAATAGACCAGATCGGCTTCGTCCGCGCCGCGGGCGACGAGTTTTTTCTCTTCTGCCGAGAGCGTTCTGCCGGTTTCGGTTTCGATCAATTTCATTATGCGGTCAAAAGTATTCTGTTCAAAGCGTTTTTCCATTCGCCCGAAGCGAACGTGCGAAAGATTTTTGAGCCATTCAAAATAAGAAACCGTTACGCCGCCCGCATTTAAGTAGAGATCGGGAACGACCATAATATTTTTCGATTCCAGAATATCTTCGGCATCGAAAGTTATCGGACCGTTTGCGCCTTCGCCGATAATTTTCGCCTTGATGCGCGGAGCATTTTCGGCGGTTATCTGATTTTCGAGCGCGGCGGGAATTAAAATATCGCATTCGAGTTCGAGCGCGGCTTCGCGGTTCGGCAAATTCTTTGCGCCCGGAAAATCCATCATCGAACCGTTATTGCCCTTGCGATGCGCCATCAATTTTTCAAGATCAATGCCATCTTTGTTATAGATTCCGCCTTCATATTCAGCGACTCCGATCAGAATCGCGCCGCCTTCGATGCAGAATTTTGCCGCGTGATAACCGACATTTCCCAAACCCTGCACGACGAAGGTTTTGCCTTCGATTCCTTTCGTCAAACCGAGCGCCTTCATATCTTCCTCGATGTCGCAAGCCTCGCGCAAACCGTAAAAAACGCCCAAACCGGTCGCTTCGTTTCTGCCGCGAATTCCGCCCTGCGCGATTGTTTTTCCGGTAACGCACCCGAGCGCGTCAATTTGTCCGGGATTAAAAACCTGATAAGTGTCGGCGATCCACGACATTTCGCGTGCGCCCGTGCCGTAATCCGGCGCGGGAACGTCTATTGCCGGTCCGATAAAATTTTTCTTGATAAGTTCCGAAGTATAACGGCGTGTTACTTTTTCCAGCTCCTCGACCGTAAATTCCTTCGGATTGATTTTTATCGCACCTTTTCCGCCGCCGAACGGCACATCAACAACCGCACATTTATAAGACATCAATGTTGCCAGCGCAACAACTTCGTCATAACTGGCGTGTTCCGAATATCTGATTCCGCCTTTGACCGGCAATTTATGATGACTGTGTTCAGCCCGCCAAGCCGTGACGACCTCATAACCTTTTCCTTTTTTTATCGGAAATTGAAACGAATAAACGCTGTTGCAAATTTTTATCTGCGTCAGTAATCCTTCGGGCAAATTGGTATGAACAGCGGCTTTGTCAAAATAATGATCTACACTGGCTAAAAAATTTTTTCCTTGCTTTTCGGCATCCATATTTTTTTCCTCTTATACAAAAATAACTAAATCTTATTTCAAGGTTAAGAAAACTTTTTATTTTGTCAATGTCGGTTTTGTTTTATTCGGCAACAAATTATTTTTTTTTATTCATCTACAGTAATTTTGTAGGAATCGGAATTATTTTCTTCTTCGGATTTGGCAAAAATGATGCGGTTTTCGGCAATCGAGCGAGTTTGGACAAAGTAGTTTTTTATTTCTTTTTGGCGCTCATTTGTCAATTCCTCTTTTATTTTTGAATTTAATTTAAATTCCAGATTCAACCGCGGATGAGCTTGCAGATAATTTGCGGTTTGATCAAATGTTTCGATTAATTCTTCGCTCAAAACGGCACGACCGTTTTCAAGGTTGAAGTTTATGCTTTCGACCGGAATTCGTTCAAATGTAATAACGGAATCCGGCAGATTTAATCTTTGTCTGATATTTTCCGCCAGCAAATTTCGCGCATCAACGTCTATTTCACGCTCGCTCAAATAAAAGATTTCAAATGCGGTTTTATTATTCGGACTGTTATTTACCTTAAAATCAAACATTTTTGCGGGCGGCGGCAAATTTATTCCGGTTAAAGCATTTTGAATTCTTCTGATAAATTGTGTTTTAAGTTCACCAATTGACAGAGGAAGCGGAGTTTCTTCGGCTTTCGGCTTTGAGAAATCCCGCGCCGATGTCGGAATTTCAATAATTTGCAGTTCGAGCGAGTCTTCCCTCCGGTTCAGAGTTTTGGCAAGTTCTTTCAAAAATTCGTTTCTTTCTTCCTGTGTATAGGGCTGATTATCAAAAACCCGCAGATAGATTTCTAATTTATCTTCATTTTTATTGACTCTTAATTCGTCCAGACTTCTCGCTTCACCATTCGCTTGAACAGAAAATTTTTCATTCCAGACAGTTCTTGCCATTTGGCGAATTTCGTTTTGCGCCCGCTTTTCCTGAATCTCTTCTTTTAATTGATAATAAGAGTTGGTCAGCGGAATAAAAATCAAAAGCAGCGGGATGACAATCATTAAAAGACGAAGCGACATACTGCGAATTTCGCGGGCGTGTTCGAGGGAAGGAATTCTTGCAATCGCTTGATGCCACCATTCGCTTTCCGTGTCGTTATCACGCCAGACTCTGACCTTATCACGCACTTTTATCGTATCGATCCGCAACATTATAAAGACGATCATCGCCATAAATGTAATGGCAACAAGATTTGTCAAATAAAGCAAACCGCCGCCGGCAGCGATTTGCAAACCGTCTGTAAAACTGACGCTGACCGCCAAACCGACGCCGTAGCCGACCACGCTTAGCGGCGGCATCAGCGCGACGGCAATCGCCACGCCGGGAATCGAAGTAACAACACCTTTGACTTCCTTGCAGATCGCTAACGAACCGACCGCACCGGAAAAAAGCGCAACGCCCAAATCAAGCGTATTCGGCGAAGTCCGACTTAAGATCTCGCTCGTCGCCTCTTTAAATGGCAAAAAAGCGACCAGCACAACCGCCAGCGCAATCGCGCCGAGCGAACTGATTAAAAGATTTACAAAAGAGCGCACGGCAAGAATCAAATCCCCGGTCGCCAGAGCCAATCCGGCAGATAAAATCGGTCCCATCAGCGGCGAAATAAGCATCGCGCCGATGATTACCGCCGGACTATTTAAGATCAAACCGAGCGTGGCGATTCCGGCTGAAAAGAAAAGTTGCAGCCAGTACATTATGTCTTTTAATGAACTCGATTTTGCCAGATCGATATAGATCAGGGTTTTTCGCTCTTCATCAACATTCAATGCCTCGGCAAAACGGTCGCGCAGATTCTTCCACGAACGAAGAACTATTCTAAAAAGCCGAAAAGTTTTTTTTTGTTCATTCATAATTCCCTTACAACAAAAATTTGTTCGTCTTTTGCGCTCTACGGTTTCGGTTTCGGCAGAGTCATCGTTTCGCCTTCGGAATCCATTTCGAGATGCCGCGTCGTATTATCGGTAACGCTCGGCGGAACGAGATCGCCGGTCTTGTATTTTGATTCGGTAACGGGCGAAATATATTCGGTTTGATCGGGCGGCAATTCCCGTCGTTCATTTGAAGACAGTTCGCGTTCGGTTTCGGTCGCAGCAAAATCAGCATCCGCCTTTTCATTCGCCTTAACTTGGATGATCTGCGCCAAACCCGTTCCGATACAGGCTAATGCCGGAATCAGCATCCAAAACCACCAACCTCTGCCCATCGGAGTATTTGCCAGAACTATCGAAACCGCCACAAAGGCAAGTCCTGTAAATAATGTACTTAATGCACTTTCCCAGTTGACCTTTTTTCCTTTTTTGTTCACCTGAATTTGAATTTTGTTTTTATTGAGTTTGCCGGTCAAAACATCTGAAACGATATGTAAATCAGTTCCGCAAGACCGGCAAAATTTTCCGTTGTCAGGATTTTTTGTTCCACATTTCGGGCAATACATAATAATTTGTCCTTTGTCCTTTGTCCTTTGTCAATCAATTTTTTGAAATCTGAAATTTGAAATCTGAAATTTATAATTCTCTTTGTCTGATTGCTTCAAAAAGAATTACGCCGGCGGCGACCGAGACGTTCAGAGATTCGATTTTTCCGAGCATCGGAATTTTTACCAAAACATCGCATTTTTCAGCCGTCAGGCGATGCAATCCCTTTCCTTCGCCGCCCATTACAAGCGCACACGGTTGCGTCCAATCCCATTCGGAATAATTCATTTCCGCCTCGCCGCTTGCACCGACAACCCAAATATTATGCTCTTTCAGCCGATCAATCAAACGATTAACATTTCCTATTTTGGCAACTTTAACATATTCCGCCGCGCCTGCCGAAGATTTGGCGACCGTTTCGGTCAGACCGACCGCGCGGCGTTCGGGAATAAAAACGCCGTCCGCGCCCGCGCATTCGACAACGCGCAAAATCGCACCGAAATTTCGCGGATCTTCAACGCCGTCTAAAATCACCGACAGAGATTTTTCCTTACCAGTAATTTCATCAAAAAGTTTTTCCGCGTCAAAATAATCCGCCGATGCCGTAATTGCGACAATTCCCTGATGATTCGCGCCGTTTTCCACCAAATTATTAAGAGTTTCGCGCGAAGTTTTATGAAACGGAACACCGTTTCGGCGGGCGAGCTGCAAAATATCGGAAAATCTTTTTTCCTGCCCGCCTTCCATTATAAAAATTTTTTCAATCCGACGGTTTTCCGCCCGCAATGCTTCCAAAACAGGTAAAACGCCGAAAACAACTCCCGTCGGCGGCGATGCGCTTTTTTTTAACTCCGGTTTTCTTTCCTGAATTTTGAACCCCGAATTTTGAACTTTGAACCTTGAATTTTGAACTTTGTTTTTTTTCATAATAAATGCCGTTGAAGGCGTGAATATTTTGTAAATTGCGCCAGATTCGTGCTGATTGCCGTTTTATTCAGATTAATATTGCCGATGCCTTTTTTTAAAACGCCGCGTGAATCGTTTACTTCTTCGATTTCCCAGACTTCGCCCAGAAGATGTCTGATCCGGTTATAATTTTCCGATGTTTTTGCATCGGGCGCAAATTCTTTGAGCTTTTCAAATACTTTTCCGATATTTTCAAACGCCAGAAAACTCATCTGATTTTCCAGACACGAAAAATCGAAACCGCTCGTTAAAATTCGATAACCGATTTTGTCGTGCTTTGTATAAATATCAATTATTTTCTCGTCCTTTGCCGTTTCATCAATGCTGAGAGTTTTGGTTTCCCTCGATTTTACGCGCTTTTCAACCGTTTCGGTCTTTTTTTGATAAACCGAACCGGATATAATCAAACTCAAATCTTCACTCGGAATTTCAACAATTTCGGCGGTATTAAACAGTATCAATTTAATTTTTTCGTCTTCAAACTCAATTTTTCGCAATCTTTTTTGAGGAGTTTTCAAATCTAAAATTTCATCGCTGATAATCGAAGTTTCAAAATCTTTTACTGATAATTTTTCCCTTATAATTTCAGCTTCCATTTTTGACTCGATCCGGGCAATCGGCAAAGATTCTTTGATTTCGACAAGTTTTTGAATAAAATCCTTTTCTAAACTTAACAAACTTGAAATCTCCCGAATTTTGATTTCGTCAAATTCCTGCCGATTCGGTATATAAATCAAATTAAATCCGCTTTCCCACGATTCCAGTTTTCGCATATTCGGCTTGATAAAATCTGCCTGAATTTCGCGCAGATCAAAATTTTCACCGCAATAAAGGCATTTTGCCCGATTCGGCGGACTTTTTCTGCCGCATTTTTTGCATAAAAGCATTTCATCGGCTTTAAAAGCAACTGTTTCATTTTGAACGGGTAAATCGTTCAGCCATTCTGCCGGATCGAAATTTTTATCGTTTTTATTCATAAATTATTCGCAACCTATTAGGATTTTGATTATTAGTGAAAAAGTTTAAAAGCGAAAAAGTGAAAATGTTTTTGGTGTTCTCAGGTTTTAGTTTTAGGAAAAACAGGAAAACCTTTAGTTTGAGCAAATTTTTCAGTAACTTAATAGAAACTTTTTCACTTTTTCACACTTTCACTTTTTCACTTGCTTTTAGAAACCTGTCTTAATCAATTACAATTTTTCTTATTTTTTTGATTAAATATTGAAAAACAAGTATCTTGTTAAATGAACCGCTTGACCGAAGTGCCGATAAAAAGGCAAACTATAATCTATTTTATATATTTATTTAACCGCAGTTATTTATTAGAAAAACGGAACTTAATTTTATTTTAACAAAATTTCAATTGGAATTATTTTGAAAATATTTTTTATTTTTTAATACAAAATATTTTTTATTAAACAGTTCATTTCATTCAGTTTAGATTTTTGTATTTTCAAGTTTTTTTTGAAATTACATATATTTTTATAAAGTCTCCTGCCCGTATTTTCTTTTAATTTTCGACTGCCGTTACTTTCAACTTAAACTTTTTAGAAAGAAGGATTTAACAATGCAGTTTGATATGGCAACCAACTCGTTCTGGCAGTTTGGACATCGCGGACGTGTCGCGGTGTTTATTGACGGAAATAATCTTTTCCACGCCGCCCGTTTTCATAATCTCGATATTGATTACAATAAACTTCTGCGCGTGCTTTTGGGTGACGGCAGACTTCTGCGCGCATTTTTCTACACCGGCGTTGATGCCGGCGCGGAACGCCAGCAAGGATTTCTCTTGTGGATGCGGCGCAACGGTTTTCGCGTCGTGCAGAAAGAGCTGAAAACCTTCTACGACGGAACGCGCAAGGCAAATCTCGATGTCGAGATCGCCGTTGATATGCTCTCTTTGGCGGGGCGTTATGACACAGCCGTGCTGGTTTCGGGCGATGAAGATTTCGTTTATGCTTTGAATGCCGTTGCCTATAAAGGCTGTCGCGTCGAGGTCGCCGGATTTCGCTCGAACACCGCGCCGCGCCTGATTGATGTTTCCGATTTTTTTATTGATTTGGGCGATATTGCCGAACTTGTCAGCAAAGATTCTTCGCAGGGCGACGATTACGATATTCCGTCTTTTGTTCCGCCGGATGAAATTCTGCCAAGCCGTATGATCGATCAGGATACCGAAAAATCCTATCAACAAGTTCCGAATAAATTGCCGATTCAGCCGAATTATCTCGATGAAGACGAAGATGTTTCGGGTTATGTTCGGATCAGCGACGATGTTTAAGGAGAAAATTTTACCGAATTTTTGTAAAAAAAGATGAAACTTTTTACGGTTGACGAGGCAAACGAATTATTGCCGGAAATAATTCCGAAACTCGAAAAAATGAAACAAATGTACGCAACGGTTGCTTTGTTAAATGAATCGGTAAAAGCGGCGGCGGCGGCGGCGGAATTTGGCGGCGGCGGAATGAAAAGCGGTTCGAGGTATGTCAAATCACTCTACGAAATTGGCAAGATAACTACTGAAATCAACGACTTAGGCGTTCAGCTTAAAGATTACACACGCGGTTTGATTGATTTCCCGACGATGCGCGGCGGTCGGCTCGTACTGCTTTGCTGGCAGCTCGGTGAAGAAGAAATAATCCGTTTCTGGCACGAAATCGAAGGCGGATTCGGCGGAAGAAAACCTCTCTGATTTTTAAGTTTTCGGCAAATTTCAAACTCAAAATCGCTTGAAGTTGTGTTTTCGCATAAATTTACTATTGACTACTTAAAGTAACTTCTGATATTATCCACAAAGTTTATTTCATTTCAAAGGTTTCCCTAATCTCTTTAGAAATCCATTTCTAATTTTGTTTATTTTAAAATTATGAACTGTCCCGTTTGTAACCGAGATAACACATTTAATTTGTCAGTTTGCCCGAGCTGCGGCGCGATGAGCGGCGATTCCGTTCGCGAGGAGTTGATTTTAAAAGTAACTCCCATGGCAAAACCGATTCCAAAACCTGAAAACATAGATTTACGAGGCAATTCTCCTGTGCAAAATACACCGAATCCGAAATTTTTAGTCAAACAGCCCGGTATTGAATTAAGTTCCAAAACCGAAATTAAAGCCGATATTCCAAAGGAAATTCACGAAACTTCAGAGTTGGACACAAAACAAACCAGCCCGACTCTTGTCGAATTTCACAACAAAAACGCTAAATTACCCGAATGGCGTTTGCAGTTGAAAAATGCCGTTCGTCAAAGAAATAATAAAGTTCAAGGGATTTCTGATTTAGAGGCAATGCCGAAAAATATGGAGATCGCCGATTCTCCGAATCTCCGCCGCCGCAAACCGCAAACCAACGGAGCAAATGCTTTGAAGATTGAAAATGATTTGAATCAAGAAACTGCCGAACCCGTGTTTGAAAATGTTTCAAATCCGAAATTGGCTGCGGCTCTTAAAAGAATTGAAAAATCCAGAAAACGATTTTTGGAAGACGAAAAACCAGCCGCGCAAAG
>CAYUGW010000143.1:0-8893 GCA_964444245.1 uncultured Blastocatellaceae bacterium
CCGATTTGAAAACCTGCCGCATCGCGTTCGACGATCATTTTGATCATTTCTTCTTCTGATCTTCGGGGGATTCCGCTGTTTCCGGGATCGTCGGAAAAAGGCGCGAGCATCGCGGCGGTGCGCGAGCCTAAAGTTCCGTCAACATAGCCTTTTAAAATTCCGAGCTTCAGGCGCGATGGGTTTTCCTTTAACGCCAGAAAATCATCGCGCTGCTTTTTAAGAGTTTCGAGCGGCGTTTCAAAATCCTGCCAGACGGCGACGCGCGCCGTTAATTTATCCTGTTTTAAAAGCTGCCGGTAAAGCGGAATCGCCGAATATTCCGAACCGCCCTGCACGCTCGTCAGACCGTATTTTTTCGCTTCTTCGAGCGCGAGTTCGATGCCTTTTAAGGTTTCTTCCGCTGACGGCTGCGGCACGATTTTGCCGACCAGATATTGCGCCGTTTCCATCAAAACTCCGCTCGGTTCGCCCTTTGCGTCCAAAACGATCTCGCCGCCTTCCGGCGCTTTCGTCTCTTTTGTTACTTTTGCCATTTTCAGCGCAAGCGAATTCGTCCACGAAATATGCCCGTCAACTCTCTGCAAATAAACGGGATTTTCCGGCGCGATTGCGTCTAAATCTGCCCGCGTCGGAAGTTTATTTTCCCAAAGCGTATGATCCCAACCGCGCCCCAAAACCCACGCGCCCTTCGGCAGTTCTTTAATTTTTGCGGCGATTCTTCGTTTTGCTTCTTCCAAGGTTTTCGAGCCGTTCAGATCAACGCGCAGAAGTGCCAGCCCGACTCCGGCAAAGTGTATATGCGCGTCATTAAATCCGGGCGTAACGAGTTTTCCCTGCAAATCTATGGATTGCTTGGCATTATATTTCGCCTGCAAATCTTTGGAATTTCCGACTTCCAAAATCTTCTCGCCGTCAATTGCGACCGCCTCAAAGAGCGTATAATTTTCGTCAGCCGTGAAAACCTTGCCATTATATAAAAGCATTGAGATATTTCGTTTTGATTGCGCCGAGACGTAAAAAGCAGACAACAAAAATACAAAAATCGTTAAAGTAAAAAGTTTTTTCATAAATTTTTCGTGAATTTTTCAGATGTAGAAACGATTATAAACACAAAACTAAAATTTATAAACAATTTCGCCAACATTTGGATTTTTCAGCCGGAAATCGCTACAATTCTTCTGCGTATCGAAATTTAACTCAAAGGTCTAAAAAAATGAAAAAAATTATCTTTATCTATATTGCTTTTATTTTCTGTTTTTCGCTGAGTATTGCCGCGCAAGTTACGGATGATTCAAAAACCGTGCAGATTTTCGACAGCACAAAAGGTTTGCGCGCCGCGTTTATAAACATTATGAAAGCCGAAGATGAATTGCGGTTTGATAAGGTTTTAGAAGATTACTTAAAAAGTCCGAATCCGACGGAACGCAACCGCGCCGCACTTGCGGCAGGCAGAATCGGCGATGAAAAAGCGATTCCGCTTCTTACGGAAATTACGGAAAACGACCGTTCGGCAGAGGTGCGCGAAATGGCGGTTTTCGCGCTCGGCGAGATCGAATCGATCAAAGGCGCGGACGCGGTTTTAGCCGTTTTGAATAATAAAGGTTTTCCAGACATAATTCGCGCCCGCGCAATTGAGTCTGCCGGAAAAATCGCCGCCGCCAATGCCAAGGACGAAAAATCGAAAGAACTCGGAAAAGCGATTTTGGACATTTTGGAAGAAGAAGTTGAACGCGCCGAAAAACAAAGCAGAGATATTATCTTACTCGGAATCACCGCCGCACTTCGCGCACGTGCCGAAGAAACGGACAAAACCGTCGGCAAATTTTTAATAAATCCGGACGCAAGAATTCGCGCCGATGCCGCCAACACTCTCGCCAGACTTCGCGCCAAAAATGCCAATGAAACATTTCGCACGATGCTTCAGACCGACACAGACGCGATTGCCAGAGCAAATGCCGCCCGTGCGCTCGGCGCGGCGGAAGACAAAGAAGCTTTGAATATTTTGATTGAAGCCGCCACCGCCGACAAAGATTCGCGCGTCCGCGTTTCGGCGATTCGTTCGCTTGGAAATTTGAAGGATGAAAAATCCGCCGAAAAACTTCTAAATTACGCCGATATGCTTTTGGAGATTTATAAAAAAGCCCGAAAGCCGAATTATACGCCAATTGAAAAGAGCGAGATTCTTGAAGCGGCAACCGCTTTAAGCAATATTTTGAAGGGAACGGATAATGAAAAAGCGGTTCGATTCTTGCGCGAATTTCGGAAGTTGGATAATTTCCGTTCGCCTGAGATCGAATCGGCATTTGCCGTGATCTCTCCGAAGGAATATTTAAGCGGCAGTTTGATCAGCATCAATTATGATGCGAAAACGAAAAAGACAAATGCCGATTGGCAGGCGATCAGAAGCGTCGCGCAGGGTTTAAGCGAAATTGCCAAACTGGAAGATACTGAGGCGAATCGTCAATTCCGCACACAAAGTCTGATCGCGCTTTCCGCAGTTTTAGATAATCCGTTTCAGCAAGCGGATTATGAAAGCGTTGTAAAATTTGCGATTCCCGACGTTTTGCGCGCTTACGCCGCTTTTAAGCCGGATGATTTAGCCGGTATGTTGCGACAAAAATTAAATAGTTCGGATGTTTATATCCGCACAACCGCCGCCGGACTTTTAGGCGAACAAACCGCTTCAAAAGAAAATATCGAAGCCTTAAAAAACGCTTTTGTAAGTTCCTTAAAAACCGACAAAGATTCCGACGATGCGCAACTGGCGATTCTTTCCGCGCTCGTTAAACTCGATAAAGAGCAATCAATCGAATCTTTAAAGCTCGCCCTGAACGCGCCGAATCATCTGGTTCGCCAACGTGCCGCAACTCTGATCAAACAAAATGATCTGTTGAAGGAATTTCCGAATGTTGCAAAAGAATTTATTCGGGCAAGACCTTACGACGCGAAAACCGGGACAAAACTCGGACAAGTTTTAAATACGGAAGCCGATTACATTCGGGCAGCGATGCGGAAAAACGGAAATGTGAAAGCCGTTTTAACGACCGAAAAAGGAAAATTTACGATCGATCTTTTGCCGGAAGATGCGCCGCTGACGGTTGATAATTTTATCAAACTCGCGCGGAAAAATTATTTTAACGGTTTACAGGTTCACCGCGTCGTGGCAAATTTCGTGATGCAGGACGGCGATCCTCTGGGAAACGGAAGCGGCGGTCCGGGCTGGTCAATCCGCTGCGAGATGAACACCGTTGCGTATGAACGCGGCGCGGTCGGGATGGCACTTTCGGGCAAAGATACGGGCGGTTCGCAATGGTTCGTAACGCATTCACCGCAGCCGCATCTCGACGGCGGTTACACCGTTTTCGGGCGTGTGAACGAAGCGGATATGAAAATCGTAGATTCAATCGTGCGCGGCGATAAAATTTTGAAGGTTGAAATTATTGAAAAGAAATAGCAGCAAAAAAGCGTAAAATGCGCAAAAAATTATAATAGACATTATTTGAAATAAAGAATAAACCACGAATCTGCACGAAGAAACACGAAAATTAGCGTTTGATAAGTGGCGATTTTCAATCAAATGCTGATTTTTATCAAAAAAACTTTGTGAAAACGCGCGTGCAGCTTCGTGGTTTATTCTTTCAAATAATGTCTAATAAGACTTGTGTGTTTTGTGCTTTTTCGCGGCTTAAATGAAGTGAAAATCTTGTGTCTGAAATAATCAAAAACGAAAGATTTCTCGATGAAGGAATCAAAATTTACGAATTTTCCGATGAATTTCTGGTCGTTTGTCCGAAATGCCGGTCTTTGGCAAAAGTCATTCCTGCCCAAATAAATTCCGAAAAATTAAACAACAAACTTTTTGCGCCGCGCCGGCTTGTCTGCACAAAATGCGTTTATCGAGAAGATTGGAGTGCGCATAAAATTTTGACGGGTTCGAATGTTGATTGGTATTTCCGGCTTCCTCTGTGGCTCGAAATTTCCTGTTGCGGTTCGATTCTTTGGGCGTATAATGAAAAACATCTCGAGTTTTTAGAAAGCTACGTTTCCGCAAAATTGCGCGAGCGAACAAAAAAGGGCAGAAATTCGTTTTTAAGCAAACTGCCGCAATGGATAAAACGGGCGAAAAATCGGGATGAAATCTTAAAGGCAATCGGGAAATTAAAAGAGAAATTAAATGGAAAATCTTGAAGAACTGCAACCAATCGAAAGTCGTTCGTCAATAAATTTGACGGAAAAAGAACGCAAGCAGATCAAGGTCGAGGAAAGCCTCGAAACTTTGGCAAAATATCTCGACGGGCTTTTTCGCGTTCCGGGAACGACTTGGCGTTTCGGTCTTGATTCCTTGATCGGACTCATTCCGAATGTCGGCGATATTTCGACCTCGCTGGTTTCGTTTTATATACTCGTCGCCGGCGTGCGCTACGGCGTGCCGAAAATTACGCTTCTGCGGATGGCGTTTAATATCGGAATCGATTATGTGATCGGCTCGATTCCGGTTGTCGGCGACGCGTTCGACTTTTTCTGGAAGGCAAATCAGAAAAATGTGGACTTGATCCGCACACGCGGCAAAGGTCTCGGCACGGATACGACCGGCGATTGGCTTTTCGTGATTTTGGTGATTTTGTTTTTAATCGGTTTGCTGGTCGGTTCGGTTTTAGTTAGTTTGTTAATTTTAGGAATCTTCTTTAAGGGAATTTGGGATTTTCTGAATTCGATTTTCTAAAGAATAAAGCGAGGTGAGAAGATAAATATATGTTCGGTTTGATGCGGGCGAAAACTTGCGGAATGTCGGCGGAAGAAAAAAAATTTCGCCGCTTGAATTATTGCGGAACTTGCAAAACTACAGGCGCACTTTACAGCCAAAAATCGCGCCTTCTTCTGAATCACGATACGGTTTTTCTCGCCGAAATCTTGACAAATTTAAGCGGCGAAAACGTCGAAAACCGGCAAAATTCTTATCAATCTTTTAATTGCTTGAATTTGCCCGAAAAAGAAATTCCGCTTTCGCTCGAATTTGCCGCGACCGCAAATGTGATTTTGACCGAATTTAAGCTCGCCGATCACGTCGAAGATTCAAACAAAAAACGTTTTCATTTGGCGCGAAAAGTTTTTAAGCAAGATTTTGAAAAGGCTTCGGAAAAATTAAACGGTTGGAATTTTCCGCTCGAAAAGGTGAAAAAGCTTTTATCCGGGCAGAAAAATCTTGAAGCCGAAATCTTGAAATCAACAAAAAATCCGGCTGAAATTTTGCGCGATCTTGCTGAACCGACGGCAATTACAACCGCCGCTTTCTTTGCCGAAGGCGTGAAATTAATCGGCAAAAGCGAAATCGAAAAATTGCTTTGGGAAATCGGTTTTGCATTCGGAAGATTGATCTATCTTTTGGACGCTTTTGAAGACTGCGAAAAGGATTTCAAGCAAAATCAATTCAACGCTTTTCGCGCTGCTTTTGATTTGAAACAAGCAAAAATTTCAGCCGAAACAAAGCGCAAAATTACGGCAATTTTACGCGAATCGGAAAGCGAAATAATCGCAAAAATTTACGAATTGCCGATTGCCGAAAATCAAAAAAGTCTTTTTGCTTCGCGCCTTAGTCAAAACCTGCAAAAGAAACTGCGAACAAATTTGCCGGTCTTAAAACAAAGCAAAATCTGCCGTCCGAAGCGAAAAATTTCGTTTGCGGAAAAATGGCAAAATGCCAAAGAAAACGCCCGAAATCTGGCGCATCAATATCGCTGGCAGATGCCGCTCGTTTTCGCGTTTATTTTTATTTTTGCATTGGTTGCGCCCGCGCAGACAAAAGATGCAAAATCGGCGCGTGAATGTTTTGATCTGAGTTTTAATCTGATGTTTCTCGGCGCGATTTTCGGTTCGGTTTTGGCTTTTCCGAAAACAACTCTGATGCAGAATAATATTGCCGAAAAAGAAGAAAAAAGACGGCGTTGGTGCGATTGGTGCGAAAGCTGTGATTGCGATTGCTGTGATTGCTGTGATTGTGATTGCTGTAATTGCGATAGTTGCGATTGCTGCTGCTGTGATTCTTGCAGTTGTGATTAAAATAATTTATAAAAAGCGTTTGAAGTTGAATACAATTTCAAACGCTTTTTATAAACCTAATTTTAAGCGGTTGCTTCCTGCGCTGCGGGAAACATTTTCTCGAGAGCCGTTGTTAAAAAGCTGACTCCGAATTCGCCCGCCGCGCGGGATTTTAATTTCCCTTCCGCGTCAAACAAATAATAAACCGGAACCCAGCCTTGTTCGTTTAGAAAAGCATTTTTTAGTTTGTGCTGATTATCAATCGCGCAAATATCGTCAATGCAATACTTTTCAATATTTTCTTTGACAGTATCGAGATTCGTATCGGCTTCGTAGCGCGGCATATGAATCGCCACCGTGCGCAACCCTCGGTTCTTATATTTCGCTTTTAATTCCTGCAATTTGGGCATATTTTCCTTGCAGATTCCGCAGCTCGTCGCCCAAAAATAAACAAGCGTCGGCGCACCGAAAACATAATCGTCGGCGGTTTCCTGCAATTCATTCAGCCATTCAGTTGCGCCTTCAAATGAAGGACGCGCATCACCTATTCTCATCGGCATAACTTTTCTCCATTTGGGATTTGGGATTTGGGATTTGGGATTTTTTTCTTAATTAATCCGCAATCCAAAATCCCAAATCCGAAATTAACCATTAAAATTTAGACCTTTAAATTCTCTTGTCCCGGTGTCCAATCAGCCGAGCAGAGTCCGCCGGTTTGTAAACCTTGCAGAACGCGCAGGGTTTCGTCAACCGAACGTCCGATATTCAGATCGTGAACGACCGAATACTGCAAAACGCCTTCGGGATTGATGATGAACAGACCGCGCAGAGCGATATTGGCATCTTCAACCAGAATGTTGTATTTTGCCGCTAATTTTCCGCCGACATCCGAAAGAAGCGGATATTGCAGATCGGCAATCCCGTTTTGATCGCGCGGCGTTTTGATCCAGGCGCGGTGCGAATGAACCGAATCGGTCGAAACGCCTAAAACTTCCGCGCCGATGCCGTTTAATTCCTCGATTCTGTCTGAAAACGCCGTCAATTCGGTCGGGCAGACAAATGTGAAATCGAGCGGGTAAAATAATAAAATCAACCATTTTCCTTTGTAATCGGAAAGCTTGATATTCTCCGCCAAAGTTTCCATATTTTTGGTCGAAGGAAGATTAAAATCCGGAGCCGGTTGCCCGACTTTTGCATAAGTGACTGTATTTTCCAAAGCCTTAGCTGTAGCTGTAGCCATAATTATAATTACTATTCTCCTAAATTGTTATATTTATTGTGATTTATTTAGTGCAGTCAGGACATAATCCGCGCAAAGTCAATTCGATGGATTCGAGTTTGAAATTTGAGAACTGCGCCGCCGAATCAATTAATTCCTGCGGCATTTCGAGATGCATATCAACGAGTTTTTCGCATTTATTGCAGACGGCGTGATCGTGCCTTCCGGTCATCCGGTCAAAACGGCTCGCGCCGCTGCCGAAATTCTTTTCGGCAATCAATTCCGCCTCTTTCAAATAACGCAGAGAATTATAAACGGTCGCAAAACTTATTCCCGGCAAAATTGCTTTTGCCTCTTCAAAAATTTCGTTTGCCGTCAAATGCTCTTTCGCGTCTTGAATAACCTGCAAAATTACTGCTCTCTGTCTGGTCAAAGCCACTTTCATTTTTTTCATCTTCGCGTTTTTCATAACCTGAACTGCATTTAGAATAATTCTAATTCTAAGCTTTGTCAAGCGGAAAATTAGGAGAAATTGCAGAAAAGTTATCCGATTTGTTTTAAGAGGCAAGCGTTTTAAGTTCTTTTTCTAATTCTTTGACGGTCGGCTAGACTGCTTTTTAGTTCTTCAGGGAGAATTTCGGTGAAACTGAATAAAAAAAATGAAATTGTTAAATTAGCCTGATTTATCAGTCTTTCCGCCGGTTCGTAAAATTAATTTAAATCATTTGTTTCGCGCCGGTTCGGAATGGGAACTTTTTCTTTTTTGCGTTTTTTTGTCATCCATTCTTCGTCGAGTAAATTAGTCGTTCCCTCCGTTACGGAAGCGGGGCTTGAACGAGGCGGCGGAAGCGCGGCAAATTCACCTGTTTCGAGCGATTCGGGCGTGTGTTGCGGAATAATGATTTTCTGTTCGGCGGATTTATCCAAAGCCCGGTTGATTCGATTCCAACCGAAAAACGAGCAGAGAATCGCGGGCAGAGCGGTCACTCCGCCAAGCATCAGAAAAATGAAAATCGCCTTTGGAGTTTCTATCCTTCCCAAATAATTCAGGACGATAAATGCTGCCAGAATAATTACCGAAGCAATCATCAGGAGAGAAGACGCAACGACCGAAGTTTTTCCGGCGCAGACCTCCGCCATCATTCGCAGCATTTCCGATTCGACGTGTTCGGAAGTCAGCGGTGCGCCGCATTGCCGGCAAAATTTCGAATCGCCGGTTGATTCGGTTTCGCACGCCGCACATAATCTTTCGATCGCCTGTTTTTTCGAGATTGCGGCAATTGTTACCGCTTCCTGCGCGACGACGGCTTTTTCGCTCTTATTTAAAAACGGATGTTTGATCACATAATCAAAGGTCGCCCGTGTGGAATTTTGACCGACGGATTTCAAACGCACCGTCAGAGTCATCGGATAATCGAGAACGTCTGCCGAACTCATCCAAACGCCCCAGCCTTTCGCACCGCGCCGCCCGATAATATGCGGATCTTCTTCGATTAAGTCATAACCCATCGCTTCAATCGCCACGATAAGCTGCCGCCGGACTTCGCCGATATTTCCCGCCAAAATCTTTTTGACATAAATCTCGGTCGTCTGATCCGTCGAGTTTGTACCGTCGTAGGTTGCCATAATTTTATTATC
>CAYUGW010000144.1:0-8893 GCA_964444245.1 uncultured Blastocatellaceae bacterium
AAAAGTTTGGAGTCCCGCCTTTAGGCGGCAACCGCCAGCGAAGCGCGGCGGAAAACCGCCTAAAGGCGGGACTCCAAACTTAAAACAAATTCTTTCATTACTTTTGCTCACTTGCTTAAAAGTTTCTGAAATTTGAAATCTGAGATTAGAAATCTGATATTGATATTATATGCAAGAAGAAAGAACCTCCGGCGAACTCGAACACGCCCGAAAGGTGCGCGAAATGTTTTCGCGCATCTCGCCGAAATACGATTTTTTAAACCATTTTCTCTCGGTAAATATTGATAAGCGTTGGCGAAAAATCGTCCGCAAAAAGCTGACCGATATTCTAAAAGATAAAAACGCGATTGTTTTAGACGTTGCCTGCGGAACGGGCGATTTATCGGTCGAATTGCAGAAAAATTCAAAAGCAAAAGTGATCGGCACGGATTTTTGCCGACCGATGCTTGCCATCGCCGCCGAAAAAAATTCTGCTGCGGAAAATCTTTTGATTCCGTATATCGAGGGCGACGCGATGAAACTTCCCTTTGCCGACGACGTTTTCGATGCCGTCACGATTGCCTTCGGTCTCAGAAATCTTTCAAACTGGAATGACGGTTTGATTGAACTGAAACGCATCTTAAAACCGGAAGGAAAACTGGTCGTTCTGGAATTTTCCGAACCGATTGTTCCGGGTTTTCGCCGGATTTATCAATTTTATTTCAACAAAATTCTGCCGAAAATCGGCGGCATTTTCAGCGGCGAACAGAGCGCGTATCAATATCTGTCGGATTCGGTTTCAAATTTTCCGAATCAAAAAGAGCTTCAATTAATGATGCTCGAAATCGGTTTTTCGGACGTGGAATACAAAAATCTGACGGGCGGCGTGGCGGCAATTCATACGGGAACAAAACAATAAAATAAGCGAATTCGTCAAACGGGCGAAAAAAGTTTTATAATAATTTCACAAAAAAAGCTTTCCCATTTCATTTCAACAAATCGGCGCGGCAATGAAATACAAACTCCAAAATTTCGCAAAACAACTCGGACTTTTTCTGCTCGTCATCTGGACGGTTGTTTCGCTCGTGACGCTTCTGATCGAACTTGTTCCGGGCGATCCGGCGACGGCGATCTTGGGCGAACAGGCAACGCCCGAACAAGTTGCGGCTTTCAATGAAAAACACGGGTTGGACAAACCCGCATTTTTCTTTACCGTTTCGGGTGAAAAAGGCTTTGCGTGGCACGGCGCGGACAATCGGTATGTTGATTACTGGAGCGGCGTTTTGACGGGCGATTTGGGAAAATCCTTCCGCACCGACCGACCGATTCTCGATATGATTCTGGAGCGTTATCCGGCAACTATCCAACTGGCGGTCGTCGCTCTGCTGATCGCGGTCGGAATTGCGATTCCGCTCGGCGTGCTTGCCGGAACTAATAAAAACACGCTGATCGATAATTTTTCGTCCTTTATCGCGCTTTTGGGAATCAGTCTGCCGACTTTCGTTATCGGACCGTTTTTAATGTACATTTTCGCCGTCAAATTGGGCTGGTTTTCGCCGACGGGAAGCGCAAATCCCGAAGACGTAATTTTGCCCGCCGTAACTTTAGGCGCGGCACTTTCGGCGATTTTGACGCGAATGATCCGCTCGTCAGTCATCGAAGAACTCGGCGAAGATTATGTCCGGACGGCAAGAGCCAAAGGTTTGAGCGAAAGAAAAGTTATCTACAAACACGTTTTGAAAAACGGTCTGATTCCCGTTGTGACGATTTTGGGGTTGCAACTCGGCGTTTTGCTTGCCGGCGCGATTATCACGGAAAAAATCTTTAACTGGCAGGGTTTGGGACTTCTGCTGCTCGATGAAGGAATCGGCAAACGCGATTATCGGCTTGTTCAAGGCTGCGTTTTAGTCATCAGCGTCACGTATATTTTGGCAAATTCTTTGACGGATTTGGTTTATCGCTGGCTCGATCCGCGAATCAGGTTGGGATAAAATCAAGAAAATTATGAGTGAATACGTAACAAAATTGGAAAACGGTGCTTATCGAATCGCAAACACACGAGTTTCGCTGGATTCGGTCATCTATTCCTTCAAACGCGGCGATTTGCCGGAAACAATCGTACGAAAATTTCCGACACTTAATTTAGCTCAAATTTACGGAGCAATTGCTTTTTATCTTGAAAATGATAAAGAGATTGACGAGTATTTGCGGCAGAATGAGTTTGAATACGAAAAAAAAAGACAAGAACAGCGCATGGAAAATCCCGCATTTTACGAGCGATTTGATAAATTACGCGAAGAAATGAAAAAAGGAAATTTGATAAATAAATGAAAATCGCTTTTCAGGCTGATAATGATCTTGACCAAACAATTCTTAAAGCATTATGGCAGATCGAACCTGCAATAGATTTTTGGTCAGCCAATGAACTTGATTTGCACGAACTTGATGATTTAACGGTTTTAGAACTTGCCGCGTTAGAAAAAAGAATTTTAGTTTCATCAGATCAATCGACCATGCCGTATTTTTTTGCTGAATTCATTCAAAACAATGTCAGCTACGGATTAATAATTGCGCCGCAAAGTCTTAAAATGAATTTGGTTGTTGAGGAATTATTATTGATTTGGTCAGCTTCCGAACCGGAAGAATGGAAAAATAGAATTGCGTATCTGCCCCTTTGATTTTTTGTGAATAGATTAACCTACATCGGAATCGCCATTGCCGCCGTTTTTATTATAACGGCGATTTTCGCACCGTTTATCGCCACGCACGATGTTACGGCGGATAATTTATTTATGCGTTACGCCGCGCCCTCCGCCGAACATTGGTTCGGGACGGATGCTTTGGGGCGCGATGTGTTTTCGCGTGTGGTTTTCGGTGCGCGGATTTCTCTGCAAGTCGGAATCGTCGTCGTCGTCGTTTCGGCGGTGATCGGAATCTTTATCGGCGCGATTGCCGGTTTTTACGGCGGTTGGGTTGATAAATTTCTGTCGGGCTATGTTTTTAACGTCTTTCTCGCGTTTCCCGGACTTCTGCTGGCAATCGCTCTGGTCGCATTTCTAGGTGCGGGTTTGGGTAAATTGATCTTGGCTTTATGCGTCATCGGCTGGGTCGGTTATGCGCGTGTGATGCGCGGGCAGGTTTTGAAAATCCGCGAATACGATTTTGTCCAGGCGGCACGCGCACTCGGCGCAAGTAATATGCGCCTGCTCTTTACGCATATTCTGCCGAATGCGATTCAGCCTCTGATCGTGCAGGCTTCCTTGG
This sequence comes from uncultured Blastocatellaceae bacterium, assembly GCA_964444245.1. Taxonomy (GTDB): domain Bacteria; phylum Acidobacteriota; class Blastocatellia; order Pyrinomonadales; family Pyrinomonadaceae; genus JAHCHG01. The sequence goes on from CAYUGW010000144.1 coordinate 3,244, forward strand.
GAATGGCAGGCGCGGTTTTGTCCGAAGCGTCTCTTTCATTCTTAGGTTTGGGAATTCCGCCGCCCGCGCCTTCGTGGGGAACGATGATCGAAGAAGCACGCGGAATTAATATTCTATATAATTCGCCGCACGTACTGTTTTTCCCCGGCATTGCCATTGCGCTCACGGTTCTTGCCTTTAATTTTATCGGCGACGGTCTTCGAGAATATCTCGATCCGAAACAGCGGAAAAGATAATCGCCAATGGTTAATGGATATACATCGAGACTTGAATCTATCAACTGTCAATTATCAACTTTCAACTGATAAATCAGAAAAACCAAAGTATTATTTACTGAAAAACAGTGAATAAGTGAAAGTTGATAATTGACAGATTTCCCCGGTTATTGTTAAGTATTCCAGCATTCAGAAAACTGATTTAGGTTTTTTCTCACTTTTTCCATTGGTATTTTTTTATGCCCGGATAAATTTATTCGGCGTAAAGAAAAACGATAGTCCGACGATTAGCAGGACAATTAATTGAGCTAACATAAAAATAATAATTGCCTGATGCCAAAATAAACCGATAAATCCCGCAAATGAAATAAAAATCAAAATCACGGATAAAAACTTCCACCATTTTCTGCCGCGCCAGAAGATAATCGAAAAAATCAGAGTCGTGAGGGCAATCAAGCCGAATTTTATGGTTGCCGACCAGCGAATCGCGTCAATCATCCATTGTTGGGTATTTTCAAGCGAAGTTTGCAAAACCGCGTATGAAAAATAATTTTCGAATAAATCCGCCAAAGCCGCCACAATAATTATTAATAAAGTGAGTTTGGCAAGAAACCCGAGCATCGAGAAATGGGCAAATTTGTCAAAATATCTAATCAGCGGATTGACGATAAACCGGTTTTTTGATTTTTCGATAAAACCCAAAGATTCCGAATTATTAGTTTTTGCCAATTGTTCGGTTCTTTCGCTGATTTCTTTTTTCTTTTTTTCCAAATACTGTTTCAGGTTCGTAATTTCGCCGAAACGCCAATGATTTCGGCGGTATCTGAGTAAACGACTGAAAAAGACCAAAAATCCCGTGTAGAGCGGAACGAAAATAAACGAATCAATGACCAGAGCCGTTTTCAAACCGCGCCGCGCCTCACTGCCTAAATCTCCGGCGATTTCTCTGACATCATTTGTCGTCCGTGCAAATTCGAGCGACAGAATCGCTCCCAACTCCTGCGGATTTGCTTCACTTGTAAGCCAACCCAAAACTAAAAAAATCAAAAATGCGCCGGAAATATAAGCTAAAGTTACAAAACCGATAAAGCGGATATTCGGTTTTTCAAATTCGCGCCATGCAAAAGCGACGACAAATAAGGTAACCAGAATGGAAACCGGAAAGATTTTTTGCCAAAGTTGGAAATCTGCGGAAATTGCCTGATATCTGACCAAATTCGTCCATAAATCGGGTTGAAAAAAGAATCCGAAGATAAACAATGCGCCGGTCAAACATAGTATTATAAACAGTCCGACGGTTATAAAACGAACTAAAATCCAGAGACTTCCGCCCTTCATAAAATCGTTTAAGGTCAAAACGGTTAAATGAATAATCAGCGTCAAAATCAGGGCGATGATGCTGAACTGCTGCAAATCTTCCTTACCGAAAATGGTGCTGGCAACAATTAAAATTACTTCAAAAGCATAAAATAATTTGAGCCAATGCTGGAAAAACTTGTTCCAGATCGTGTTCGGTGCGGCGACTTCGACGAGTCCCCAGAAAATCTGCCCGAGCCGCGAAAGCCAGCGCATATTATTTCCCGATTGCCCGTGCCGATCGGCAATTCCCTCGAAAATATTTCCCGTAACCTGCGTCGCTCTCGAAATTACGCGCAAAATATCCTTCGGTTCGGTTTTGCGTTCGACTTCGTAATTTTCCCGGACAAAACCGACGATCTCATCATTTTCGAAACAAGTCCGTAAAACGGCAGTCAAGCGTGTTTTGACGGCATCATCTGCAACATCTCCGGCAATTTTCCCGACGACATCCTTTATTTCGATTCCCGCTCCGGCATTGATAAAAGAATGTGCCAGCAGGGCGCGCAATTCTTCTTTGTCGGATTCCATCAATTCTTCCGCCAAAATTATGCGGTTCATTTCTTCCGAGAAATATTTCCGCAGAGTTTCATATTTTTCATCAGGCAAAACCGCCGTAATCAGGCGTTCCGCGCCGTCGAGTCTGCCCCACATTATGTCGTTTTTGCGCCAGACGCGATCAATAAAAGCACCGAAATTAAAAAGCGAAGTCCCGGCAAGTTTGCGCCGCGTTTCCCCTGTTTTTTCTTCATCAATTAAAAATTTCGCATCAATCGGGCTGATTCTCAAAACATCAACCTTAACCGCTTCGCCGACCTGCGTTTCATAAAAAGCCGGAAAACTAATCTGATCGTATTCGTCAAAACTGTAATAAAAATGGCGCAAATATAAACGGACGGCGATAAATAAATCAATTTCGACCGCATATTCCTTTAATTCGTCAGGTAAATCTTCCGTTTTTTTCTTAAATAATTCATCAATCCTTTTTCTGGCATTTTCGAAAATCGCATCAAGTAACGTCTTTAATTCTTTTGCCGCGATTTTTACCGGTTGATAAATTTCCTTGTATTTATTTTGCAGTAATTCATCCATCTGCTGCTGATTTGCCTGATTTTCATAATTAAAATCATTTATTTTAAGCAGTCTATCCAAATCTTCCGCCGAAAGTTTTACCGATTGAATGGCATTGCTCAAACCGTTTGAAACATTTTTTCGTGAAAGCAATTTTTCCTTTTCCCTTTGCAATTCCCCGAAAACTTCTTTTAATTCCTTCTGAAAATACTGAACCGTCCGGCGCAATTTTTTCACCTGGATTTCATCATTCGTGTTCGGCAAATTGCCGCCGCCGCAGACTTTCCAGATTACTTCGCTCGGCATCAATTCATTTGAAACGGTTCGTGATTTTTTTACGCCTTCATCAAGGAGCGAAGATGAAACCTTCATCGGTTCTTCGACAAACATCTGTTCGGGCGAATTATCGGTTTCTTTGATCTCTTCCGGTTCGGTTTGAGTTTTTCGCACGCCTTTTTTCGTTACGAGATTTTGATTTTCCAAATCTTTTTGTCTTATCCGAATATCGGCTAATTGATCTTGCCGAAGTTTGAATTCTGCCTGAAAATTTTCATCAAACCTGAATAATTCGTTTGCCTTTCGCTGGACAAACCGGAGGCGGCGCAGACGGTAATTCAGATCGAAGGTTCTCAGAAAACCCAAAACCGTGCCTTTTTCTTCTACAGAATCTTGCCGTTCAGCCGCGCCTTTTTTTTCTTCGCGGTAAAAAACGTAATTTTTACCGCGCCAGGCATTGACCAGTGCATAGATCGCCCGAAAATATTCCGAATCGGTTTCAAAACCGGCTTTGCGCGTTACGAGCCGCGCAATATCATCGGTCAGACTCGAAATCCGCAAACGGTAATACGGCAAAACCGATGAACCTTTTTGATTGACGAGATGTTCCATCCCGAAATCCTGCCAGTATTCGCCGCTTTTTTTGTCTTTTCCGTTTTCCGAATCCGTTTGATCGCCGTTTTTCTCAGCCGAATCAACATTTTTATTTTTTCGATAATTTGCTTGATTGGTCGTCAGATAGGTATAGACATCCTTTTCCGCGTTGTTCGACATCCGGTTGATGCGCTCGATCAGGCGATTTCTTTCCAAAACCCGCTGCAAATCTTCGCGGATGGTTTCGTAGCGCGGCAGTTCGCTGATCGCGGCTTTGGCATTTTGAATCGCGTCCGGAGCGTCCGCTTTTTTAAGTTCTTTCCGGTTTAGATTTTCCGGCGAAGGCTCGACATAAATCAATTTGCGTTCGACCTGAAAATCGGCTCGCCTGTTCGACAGAGCATCAATCGCATAACTAAAGGGTTTATTGTCCAGATAACCGCCGTCAACCAGATCACGATCCGTCCAATCGACATCAATTCCCCCGCGGTCTTTGACCTTTGTAAAAAATCTCGCTTTATCCTTTTCCAGATTTTCGATTTTCTTTGCGGAATCGTGGCAGGCTTCGTCAATTATTTCAAACGCATCGCTCAGGCGCATCGGTTCAAACGCAAACGGAAACGCCGAAGTGCAGCGCGCCGCAAATGCCAGCATCGGATTATGCGCCGCATCGAAATCGAATCTCTCGTTTTCCACACTGTGCTGAAAATGAAAAACGTGCCGGTAACGCCGCTCGTAAACGACGCGGTCAAGCAGGCGAAGCGGCACGCTGACACCTTTAAAATCCGTAACCGTGATAAATAAATCAACTTCATTGACCAGCGGTTTTTTCGGATTTTCTGTGCCGCCGGCTTCTTCCATTCCCTCGACCGCATCAAGCAGTTTTAAGAACATCCGCCGCGAATTCAGTAGAGATTTATAAGTTTTCGGCGCGGATAAATTTATGTCTTTGACCGATTTTTTATCGTTGATCAATTTAGCAATATCGCCTTCGTTGAGCCACAATTTTTTTAGTTCGTCAATGCTTTGATTTCGTGCCAGCGCCTTTGCCAGAAAAACGCCGTTGATGCCGCCCGCCGAAGTTCCCGAAATAATATCAACGACAAATCTGGTCGAAGAACAATCATTTATATTCAAGTCCGATTTTAATTTTGCCGAGATTTCATTGAAATTTTTCAACTTACCGACTTCATCGAGAAGTTTTTTATCCGATAAAAGACAAGCGATTCGGTGATAAATTTTTTCGGTTGATTTCAATTCATCCGCTTTGTTCTCAGGCGAAGTTGCGCGAACCATTTTAAGAAGTTCCTGCGCTACGCCGTTGATATAAATCGCCAGTGAAACTCCGCCGTACATTACGACCGCAAAACGGATTTCCTTATCAATTACTCCGTTAAAATTATCTGTATCGCTCATCTTTTTTCCACCTTTCGGATTTTTTTTGAAATCTCTTTATTTTTTATGAAATTTCACGCCAAAACATTACAATTTTATGATTTATCAGCCGGAACCGGACATTTTGGAAAAAACGAATTTTTTTCTGTTGAAAATTTCTGCTAAACTTTTTTTTGTCGATTATAATCCAAAAACTTCAATTATTAATTTGTGACAGCAATTTCCATCAAAAATCTTTCAAAAACTTATCCGACTCCCTTTCCGCGTTTGAAAAGTTTTTTCCGAATTCCCGTAAAACCTGCGGTCGAAGCACTAAGAGATGTTTCAATCGAAATCGGCGAAGGCGAAATTTTCGGTCTGATCGGAAGAAACGGTGCAGGAAAGACGACTTTAACAAAAATTATTGCGACCCTCGTCCAGCCGACGAGCGGAAATGTTGCGGTCAAAGGTTTTGATTCGGTCGAAGACGAGGTAAAAGTGCGTTCGCTGATTGGTCTGGCAACCGCCGAAGAACGCTCGTTTTACTGGCGTTTGACTTCGCGGCAGAATCTACTTTTTTTTGCACGGCTGTACGGAATGAAGGATGGAGAGGCGCGACAAAGGATTTCTGCGCTTTTTGAACAACTTGACGTGGCAAAATACGAAAATCGCCGTTTTTCCGAGCTTTCGACGGGAAACAAACAACGTTTGGCGGTAGCGCGGGCGATGCTCACGAATCCGCCGATTCTTCTTCTGGACGAGCC
>CAYUGW010000145.1:0-8808 GCA_964444245.1 uncultured Blastocatellaceae bacterium
TTTCAGAGCTTCGGGCTGAACTTGCGCGGGAACGATCTCGGCGATTTTGTCAGGATTTACGGAGTTTTCCGTCTTTACCACGTAAGAATAATAAACGCCGCCGATTGATTTGACCGCCGCCGTTAATTGATAGCGGTGATGCAAAAAGAGCGGCAGAAGCTGGAGTTCGAGTTCGGAAAGCGGCGTTCCCGAAGAAATATTCTGCAAACCGAAATTGTTCAGACCGATGCGCCGCACCTGCATTGTCCGACGAAGTTCAGCGACCGGATCGCTGCCGTTATCCCAGAGATTCGCCAGCGGATGCGCCGCACCTGCCGGACGCGTGTCGGAATCGGAAATAAAAAGCATTCCTTTGGCAACGCTTTCGCGGATAATTTTTTCGAGTTCGGCTTTTTCATTAACATTTTCGGGAAACGGCGTGTAAGCGAAACGCGTCGCAATTTTGTCGTATTCGCCGATGCCGACGGCGTAAGCATTTGAAAAATCGAGTTTTCCGCCTTTTATTTCAACAAACGGCGCGGGATAATCCATCACCGAAGCGCGTCCGTAAGTGCTGGCGGCAAAATTATGCGCGATGCCCAGAGTATGTCCGACTTCGTGCGCGGAAAGCTGGCGGATTCGTGCCAGAGCCATCGCATTTGCATCCGCATTTGACGTTTGATTCAAAAGATAATCAACGTCCGGCATCGCGGCAAAATCGCACATCGCATTTGAATCGCTTGAAAATTGCGGAATTAAACCCGAACCGATCAAAAAATCCTGCCGCGCTCTCTGCGAATCGAGCGTTACGTCGCCTTTGATAATCTCGCCGGTGCGCGGATCAACGACATTCGAGCCGTAAGCCCAGCCGCGAGTCGAGCGATGCACCCAATTTATCACGTTATAACGCACATCGAGCGGATCGGCATCGGGCGGCAAAACTCTGACCTGAAAAGCATCTTTAAAGCCGGCGGCTTCAAACGCCGTGTTCCACCAAGCCGCGCCTTCGATCAAGGCTTGCTGAATATCTTTCGGCGCACCGTTATCAACATAAAAAACAATCGGTTTGACGGCTTCGCTCATCGTTTGATTCGGATTTTTTTTCTCGAGACGATGCCTGACGATCCGGCGTTTTTCCAGATTTTCGTTGATTCCGGTCGCATAATCGTAAAAACTTACCGAAAACATTCCGACACGCGGATCGAATTCACGCGGTTTATAATTATTATCCGGCAGTTCGACGAACGAATGACGCTGGCGCACCGTAACCGCATCGCCCGTCGGCGCGGTTTGATTAATCAGACGCGCCGTGTCCGCTTTCGATGTCAGCGTAATTGTCGCTTCGACTTCCGTGTTTTTCGGAAAACCCTTCGTGCGCGGCGTGTATAAAGCACTGCGGCTTTCTTCGAAGGCAAAATTTCCCTGCCTCATTTGATTCAGACGATTTGAAACACCGTGCGCATCGCGAATCAAAAACGAGGTCGCATCAATTAAAACCCTTTCGCCTTCGCTCACTTCCGCCCGAAAACCCCAGATCACGGATTTGGCAAAAGATTCTTCCGTCGCGCGGCGTTCTGCCGCGTTTTCGCTCGTTGCGCGGAATCTGTAATTCGGCTGAACGAGCAGGATTTTGTTGCCCGCCCGTTCAAAATAGACAATGCGCGTATCGCCCAATTGTCCGCGATCAAGTCCTATCGGGTTTGAACCGACTCCTGTGGAAAGCGAAACTTGATAAAGAAATTCGTAGTTAAAACGTGAAATTTCCAGATAGATTTTGCCGTCTTCGTTATTCAGATAAAGCGGCACGAAACCTTCGATCTTTTGCAGATTTTGCGTAAATTCGGCAAAGGTTTTCTTCTTTGTTTCCGGCTTTTTGTCCTGTGCAGACGCAAAAAATGCGGCATAGATCACTATCAAAAGAGCGAATGAAATTTTTTTCATATATTGGATTTTCGGCGCATATATTTTTGTAAAAACTCTTGCCGGATCAGTTTGAACGGTTATTGAAAGATTTGAAAAATGATTAACGCTATTCGATAAAATCGGAAACCATTTCGCGCGGGTGCAGATTATTGCTCATAATAATTCGCGCACAGCCGTTCCAGCGAAGAATTACATCGTCGTTTCCTGACGGGCGAATTAATTCGGCTTTTTCAAACCAGTTCATCGCCTGCCGGAAAAGCTCATACGCCGTTGATTCCGAACCGGGCGTATTGCGGCTCAAAGTGGCTTTGGCGCGGCGTTCGTAGATAATTCCTGTGTAATACGCACGTTTGTAATCATCGGTGATTTGCGATAAATAATCCTGAATCTGCGAACCCCCGACCGTGTAATCCTTTGAAAAACGGTCGCTCATCGCCAGAACAATCGTGATCAAAGCCTCTTGATTATCCGGCTCGATTTGCAGAATATCGAGACAGATGCTCTCCGCCGCGCCCGGTTCATTCAGCAGACGATAATGTTTTGCTTTTTCAATTGCCGCCGAAACCGCTTCTTCCGATAAATTTTTAAGTTCAAACATAATTTCTGCTCCTCAAAATTGCTGTTATTTTTTTGACTTAAACAGTTTCAGAATTTTCGCAATCGGATCGTAAAATTCATCTACGACGCGCTCTTTCAGCGGAATTATCGCGTTGTCGGTAATCGTAATATGTTCGGGACAAACCTTTGTGCAGCATTTGGTGATATTGCACAAACCGATATTCGATTCATCCTTTAAATCCTTCAAACGATCTTCGGTATCGAGCGGGTGCATTTCCAGTGCCGCCGCATAGACAAGAAATCGCGGACCGATAAATTCTTCGTGTTTGTGATGATCGCGCAAAACGTGGCACACGTCCTGACACAGAAAACATTCGATACATTTGCGAAATTCCTGCACGCGGTCAATGTCTTCCTGCGCCATTCGCCACGTTCCGTCTTCGGCATCGGCGGGACGCGGTTTGAATTTTTTGATGCGTTTTTTGACCTCGTAATTCCACGAAACGTCCGTGACCAGATCTTTTTTCAGCGGAAACGCCTGCATCGGTTCGACCGTTATCGGCTCGTCGGTCGGCAGAGTGTTCATCCGCGTCATACACATCAATTTCGGCATGCCGTTAATTTCCGCCGAACACGAACCGCATTTTCCCGCCTTGCAATTCCAACGGCAGGCGAGATCGTTCGCCTGTTCGCCCTGTATTTGCAATACCGCGTCGAGAACGACCATACCTTCGGAAGTTTCCGTCGTGTATTCGACAAAATCGCCGTCCGAATGCGAGTCGCCGCGCCAGATTTTAAATATTATCTTTGCCATCTTTTTCAATCTATAGTTATGACATTAATTCCTGAATTTCAAAATTATTTAATTTTTCACTAGAATCAAGATCCTTTGAAACGGGTGTTTTACTACCCACAACAATTGGCTTTACCAGTGAACGAAAATCTCTCCATTCACTAATCAATTTAGTCTCATCGGATTTCAAAGGGCGACCATTTAACTCCGGGTGATGAACGAAAAAAACCATATCCGTCAATTTGTTGATGTCAGTAATGCCTAGTTCTATCGCTCTCTGCACAGCCAACATCCAACCGCTTACTCCCATTTTATAAGCATCATAAACAGTCGGCGGTAATTTTTTTGGATTAAATGTCATAATAACCTCCATTTTGAACAAACTATCCTAATTCATCAATGATTTGTTTGAGTTCCTCCGGCATTTCGGGAATCGGAACGCTTTCAATTTGCATTTTCCCGTCAATGCCTTTTTTTACAATAAAATTTATTTTGCCGAATTCCGCTCTTTTTTCCGGATAATCTTCACGAAATTGACCGCCTCGGCTTTCTTTACGTTCGATTGCCGCCAGAGTGATCGCTTCGGAAACATTCAATAAATTATGCAGATCGAGCGTTGTGTGCCAGCCGGGATTAAAATCTATATTGCCCGTAACCCTGACATTTTCGCTCCGCTGCCTGAGTTTTCCGATACCTTCGAGAGCGCGTTGCATTTCATCTTCGCTGCGGACTATTCCAACCAAATCCTGCATCATTTCCTGCAAGTCGCTCTGAATCTGGAATGGATTTTCGCCTTCTTTTTTGTCAAATCCCCCTAAAGCCCATTTTACGCTTTCTTCGATTTGTTCGTTATTTATCGCACCGAAATCGTTTTCCATGGCGAACTGCGCGGCGAATTCACCGGCGCGTTTTCCGAAAACTAAAAGATCGGACAGGGAATTGCCGCCGAGCCGGTTTGCGCCGTTTATTCCCGCCGCGCATTCGCCGCAAGCGAAAAGCCCCGGAACGGTCGAAGCCTGCGTGTCGGCATTAACGCGGATTCCGCCCATTATGTAATGCGTCGTCGGACCGACTTCCATCGGAGTTGTCGTAATATCTAAATCGGCGAGTTGTTTGAATTGATGATACATACTCGGCAGTTTCTTTTTGATATGTTCGGGCGCGTTCGAGATTTTTTCCTTAATCCATGCAATGTCGAGATAAACTCCGCCGTTCGGCGTTCCGCGTCCCGCCTTGACTTCGCGGACGATGCACCGCGCCACGTGATCGCGGGTTAAAAGTTCGGGCGGGCGGCGCGCGTTTTTATCGCCCGTTACATATCGCCAGCCTTCTTCTTCAGTGTCGGCAGTTTGGTCTTTGTAATTGTCGGGAATGTCTTCAAACATAAAGCGTTTCCCTTCCGAGTTTGTCAAGATTCCGCCTTCGCCGCGCACGCCTTCCGTTACCAGAATTCCTTTGACCGAAGGCGGATAAACCATTCCGGTCGGGTGAAATTGCAGGAATTCCATATCGATCAATTCCGCGCCCGCGTCAAAGGCAAGCGAATGCCCGTCGCCCGTTCCTTCCCAACTGTTGCTCGTGATCTTATACGCCCGACCGACTCCGCCGGTCGCTAAAATAACGGCTTTTGCTTTGAAAACACGAAACCGCCCGTGTTCGCGCTCATATGCAAACGCGCCGACCACGCGGTCGCCGTCTTTGAGCAAAGCGATCACGGTAACTTCCATGTAAACTTCGATGCCCTGATGAATGCCGTGATCCTGCAAAGTGCGAATTAGTTCCAGACCCGTGCGGTCGCCGACGTGCGCCAGACGCGGATAACGATGTCCGCCGAAATTTCTCTGCAGAATTTTACCGTCTTTCGTGCGGTCGAAAACCGCGCCCCACGCTTCTAATTCCCTGACACGTTCGGGAGCTTCTTTAGCGTGAAGTTCCGCCATTCGCCAGTTATTGACGTATTGACCGCCGCGCATCGTGTCGGAAAAATGGACTTTCCAATTGTCGCGGTCGTCAACATTCGCCATCGCCGCCGCCATTCCGCCTTCCGCCATTACCGTATGCGCCTTGCCGAGCAGAGATTTGCAGACCAGCCCGACCGAAACGCCCGCCGCGGACGCTTCAATTGCCGCCCGAAGCCCCGCGCCGCCCGCGCCAATCACGAGAACATCGTGTTCAAAAGTTTGATATTCAGCCATAAAATGAATGGTGAATGGTGAATGATGAATGATGAATGCCTGAAATTAAATTCACCATTCACCATTCACCATTCACCATTACTAAAGTATTCTCCAATCCGTCCAAATTCCCATTGAAAGCATTCGCACATAAAAGTCGGAAAAGCCGACGACAAACAGGCTGCACCAGGCGAACAACATATGCCGGCGATTGAGCGAACTGCACGCATTATAAGCCGCGCACTGAATCGGTTTGTTTGAAAGTTCGTCGCATCTGCCGCCGACAAGATGGCGCAAAGAATGGCAGCCAAACGTATAACCTGCCAGAAAGAAAACATTTGCAGTCAAAATCAGCGAGCCGAGTCCGATGCCGAAACCGTTTTCAAACCAAAATGCCTTCCACGCGTCGTGCGAGAGAAAAATAATAAAAATCAGTGCCAGATAAAGAAAATAGCGATGAACATTTTGCAGAATCAGCGGAAACGATCCCTCGCCGCGATAATTATGACGCGGTTCGCCGACGGCGCAGCTTATCGGGTCAGCCCAGAATGCCTTGTAATACGCGCCGCGATAGTAATAACAGGTAAAACGAAATCCGGCAGGCGCCCATAAAATCAAAAATGCGGGCGAAAACGGCAGCCAATCGGGAATCCAAGCGGGTTTTGCGCCGAACATCGCGTGCGGCGAAGCACCGAAAATTTCGGGCGAATAAAACGGCGAAAGATAATTTCCGAAAGCGTAATGCTCGCCCTGAAATGCCGCCCACGTCGAATAAACGAGAAAAGCGAATAATGCCAGAAAGACCAGCAGAGGATAAATCCACCACGCGCCTTTTCGCTGTGTTTCGCCGAACGAACGCCGTTTTAAAGGAACAGTTACGGAAGACATATTTATCTGATAACACCTCCAAGCCTAGGAAACGACTAAATTAACTGATGCTACAGACTGGATCGCTGGGCGACTCGCTTGCCTGAGTGCGCCGGCACGAAAAAGTGTTTGCTTAGAATAAAGTTTATTGAATGCACAGGCTTGTTCGTGCTTCCGCACTCATGCAGGTTGGCAACCTGCGCTCCCGGCGTTTTTCTCTTTTTTCGTAACATCAGTAATTGGAATAATTGTTAAGTTTTTTTGACTTTGAAGATTATGTAACGTGAGCGGAAATATGTCAATTTTTCTTCCGAATTCAATCGAATTTTTGCTAAATCAAGGCGAGTTTAATTTTTCGATATTAAAAGTTATTATCTTTGTTAGGAGAAAATTTTTGATGAAAACAGATGTAATAATCGTCGGCGCAGGACCGACCGGAATGGCTCTGGCGTGTCAGTTTATCAGATACGGCATTGATTTCGTGATCGTCGATAAAAAGGAAAAAATCACGCCGTATTCAAAAGCCATCGGCGTTCAGGCGCGAACACTCGAAATTTACGAACAGATCGGGCTGGCGAATTCTTTGATTTCTCAAGGAACGCTCGCCGAAAAAGTCCGCCTGGCTGAAGGCGGCGAAGTGCGCGGCGAAGTTACTTTGACAAATATCGGCGAAGGAATGAGTCCGTATCCTTTTCTGCTGCTCGTCGAGCAAAATATGCACGAACATCTGCTTGAAGATTTTATAAAATCTCACGAAAAACAGATTTTGTGGAATACCGAACTGGAGAGTTTTACGCAGGACGAATCGGGCGTAAAAGCCAATATTAAAAACGCCGACGGAATGCGGGACATTCTGGAAGCGAAATTTCTGGTCGGCTGCGACGGAGCGAAAAGTTCGGTGCGCCACGCGCTCGATCTGAAATTTGAAGGCAGCACGTTCGAGCGGCTTTTTTATGTCGCGGACGTGCAGATCGATTGGGAATTCTCGCACGACGCGCTGATGGTTTGTCTGGCGCAAAGCTCGATTACGGCGTTTTTTCCGCTGCCGGGCGAAAAGCGTTACCGCATCGTCGGCACTTTTCCCGAAAACGAGGAAAGACGCGAAGGCGAGATTCTCTATGAAGAAATCGAAAAACAAATCATCGAAGATACGAAATTAAAGCTCGATATTTACAATGTAAATTGGTTTTCGGTTTACAAAGTTCATTCGCGGCGCGTCGAAAAATTTTCGCGCGGCAGATGTTTTCTTGCCGGAGATTCGGCGCACGTTCACACGCCCGCCGGAGCGCAGGGGATGAATACGGGAATTCAGGACGCTTATAATCTGGCGTGGAAACTGGCTCTCGTTCTGCGCGGCAAAGCAAATATCGGTCTGCTGGAAACCTACAACGAAGAACGTCTGGCAAATGCCAAAAGATTGCTGCAAACGACCGACCGCGTTTTCGATTTCGGCGCGAGCGAAGATGCTTTCGTCGCATTTTTCCGCACGCATATTTTTCCGTATATCGCTAATTTTGCGCTGCATTTGAAAACGGTTCAAAAATATATTTTCCCGCTCGTTTCGCAAACCGGAATCAATTACCGCAAGTCTTCTCTGAGCGAATCAGACGATTTTTTCCGCGTCAAAGCCGGCGACCGGATGCCGTATTTTCTCTATGAAAACACGAGTATTTACGAAAAATTAAAAGCTCCCAAATTTCATCTGCTGGCATTTTCCGACGGGCAAAACCAATTGCCCGATCTGACCAATGAATTCGCCCCGTTTGCCGAATTTACGGATGTTCACCAGTTTCCGTTGTTTCCGAATATCGCCGATATTTTCGGCTCGAACGAATCTTTTATCGTTCTTTTAAGACCGGATAATTACGTCGGTTTTATTTCAAAAGTAAATGACATCGGGCATTTAAAAAGTTATCTGAGCAGATATTTTCTGTAAAAAGCGGCGTGATAAACTGTTTATTTGCAAAGCTTTTACTATTTTCTTCAAATCTATCTATGCGAAAAGATTTCATCGAAGCGATCAAAAAATATCAGGCGGAATTCGGTTTGAAGCTACCCGACGTAAAGATCGAATCTCTCGCCGATTTTTACGAAATCATTCAGGAACACAACGCGATTCTGCATTTGGTCGCGCCGAGTTCGGCGGAAGAATTCGCCGTTCGTCATATTCTGGAATCGCTTGCGCTCCTTGAATTTCTGCCGGAAAACGCCCGATTTGCCGACATCGGCGCGGGCGCGGGGCTGCCTTCGCTGCCGTGTCTGATCGTCCGCGAAGATCTGCAAGGGGTTTTGATCGAATCGAAATTGAAAAAAGCGAAATTTCTCGAAGAAGTTTTGGCAAAACTCGAACTGGAAAATCGCGCAACTATTGAAAATAAGCAGTTTGAAGAAACTTTTAACAAAGACGTAAATTTTGTTACGTGCCGCGCTCTGGATAAATTTACACAGAAACTCCCGAAAATTCTCAAATGGTCGAAGGGCTGCACGATTTTATTTTTCGGCGGACATAATTTG
>CAYUGW010000146.1:0-8764 GCA_964444245.1 uncultured Blastocatellaceae bacterium
GGACGGAAATTACCAAATCAAGCAATTCGGGCTTGCCGGAGACAAACCTATACCGGCGGATTTCGACAACGACGGACGCGCCGACCTGAGCGTTTTCCGGCAGGGCGTTTGGTACACGCTCAACAGCTCGAACGATTTGTTTTCCGCCCGGCAGTTCGGTCTGGCGGATGATATGCCGATTCCTTCGGATTATGACAGTAACCGCCGGAGCGACATTGCGGTTTATCGCGGCGGCGAATGGTTCGTGCAGTTTCAGGAAGGAATGCCGACCGGAAATTTCCGGTTCGGTCTGAACTCCGATGTACCGGTTCCCGCCGATTATGACGGCGACGGAAAAACCGATTTTGCGGTTTATCGCGACGGCGTATGGTATGTCTGGCAAAGTCGTACGAGTTCGCTCAAGGTGTTTCACTGGGGTGTCAATAATGATATTCCCGTTCCGGCAGATTACGACGGCGACGGAAAAACCGATTTCGCCGTTTATCGCTCAGGCGTTTGGTATATCTATAAAAGTTCGGATGACTCCTATTTTATCTATCAATTCGGAATCTCGACGGATATTCCGGTCGCTTCGGCTTTTCAAAGATAATTTACCCGGAAACCGTTTGAAAACTGCAAAAAAAACGGAAAATTTAAAAGCAGGGTGCGTCTCTCTGTAGAACACTCCGGATGAGAACCGGTAAATACGGATTTCATCAAGAGTGTTCTATAGAAACCGCGCTTTTCCTGCGGTGAATATCTCTTTTCCTCAATTAGTGTTTTAAGAGAATACGAAAATTTTCGTTTTCGCTTAAAACGTCGCTTTCGATTTTAATTAAATTCGACCTCAATTGGAGAAAATTGCCGTCCGCCGATAAAATGTAAAAATTAAAATGTTGAAGATTCGAACAATCATAGTTGACGATGTTGAACTTGCGCGCGAGCGCGTCAAGATTTTGTTGGATGGCGATGAAGAAATCGAAATCGTCGGCGAAGCTTCAAACGGGCGCGAGGCAGCGGAGTTGATCCGAAATATGAATCCCGATCTGGTTTTTCTCGATATTCAAATGCCGAAAGTGAGCGGTTTTGAAGTGATCGAACAGATCGGCGTGGAAAATATGCCGGCAGTCGTTTTTGTAACTGCTTACGACGAATTCGCGCTCAAAGCGTTTGATACGGGCGCGGTTGATTATCTTTTGAAACCGTTTGACAAGGAGCGATTGAAAAAAGCCCTGAAACGCGCAAAACGCGAGATAAGACGCGAGATTCCGGCTAGCGAGATCGAAGAAAAACTCCGCCGCCTGCTGGCGGAAATCAAACCGCCGCCGAAATATCTGAAACGCATTCCGGTCAAACAAATAGACGGAACGACGCTCGTTTTAACCGAAGAGATAGACTGGATCGCCGCCGCCGGTCATTATCTCGAACTTCACGCGCAGGGGAAAACTTATCTGATACGGGAAAAGATTTCCGAGATTGAAACCAAACTCGACCCTGAAAATTTCGTGCGGATTCACCGCTCGATCATCCTCAACATTGACCGCGTCAAATCCCTGCACCCGATGTTTAATGGCGATCATCTGGTAGTTTTGCAGAACGGAACGAAACTTAATTTAAGCCGCACTTACAATGAAAAATTGAAGTCGCTGCTCGGTAACTGAAGGTTGAGTATTCGTCTACGGTTTTTCATATAACTTTTCCTCGCACTAATGCTTTTAAAATACTTGTATTTCTAAAGTTAAGATCAAAACTGTGAATATTTTTTTTCGTTTTGATGCAAAAAGTTTCACGAAAAAACGTTCCTTTGAAGAATTATTAAAGAAACTTTTTTTAAGTGAAGATTTTGTTAAAAAAATCTTCTTCACGCGAAACCCTTTTGATAATCGGTTAGAGTTTTTTACATCAATCGCTTGGAGGAAAATAAGATGCTCGAAAAGTTTAAAGGAATGTTTGGTATAAACGACAAAAAACAAGAAAAAAGGGCGGAGAATGCCTTTGTCGTGCGGGACGATGAATTTCAAACTGCCATTCAACGCGTGATCGATCTTCCGCAAAATTCGGAAGTTTGTCAACGGGTGAATAATTTGGGATTGAACGTTCTTAATGTGATGTGGGAAGACACGGCACGCTCGGCGGGATCGGTTTGGGGACCGAACATCAGCGATATGACGCTTCAGGTGCGTTATCCTGATGCTCCGGAGCGCAAAGAACTTCTGCCAGTTGTCCGCTATCCGAATTTTACGGATAAGACGGGCGACGTTCCGCTGGAGCTTGTCAAAATAAAAGTCGGCAATGAAAAGAATGCGAATCTAAAAGTTGTAACCCTGCGCGAATATTTGTCGGATTTAAAACAATACGTCAGTTATCCCGCAAAATTTCACAGGGAAAATCAGTCGCTCGTCACCGAGCAGGACACTCATGTGCTGATCAGCGCCCAAGCCTGTTTCCTGCCGATTCCGCGTCAGGGTAAGTGCAGTTTCAACCCGGTTCTTTTTAATTATCAATCGCGAAAAGACAGTCCCGCCGTGCTGGCTGTTTTAATTACGACGGAAGGAACGAGCGCGACCGTCATTGATAATGCGCACGATAAAGCGAGCTGGGGACAAAATATTTATTTCAATAACAACGGGCAGAAAACCTGCCTGACCGGTGAGCGCGTGAGCGACTTTAAGGAAAATCAAGCTCAGGATATAGCCCGACAGCAAGGAATTTCGCTCGAAGAAGCCCGCTCGAAGGTGGAGGTTGAAAAGGATGTCAATATGGTGATGATTGTTCAAGTTCCGCTCAAATACAAGCAACTCGAGGTTGCGAATTTTCCAATGCAAACGGGTTCATATTCGGTGCCGGGGATTTCCTTTTCCTCGGCGGAAAATTACGATAGTTCCTTTAGATCGGCTAAGAGCGACATTGAAGATGCCGTCATCGGTCACGGCGACGACGAGGGCGAACATCTGGAACTCGGAGGCTGTAAGCTCGAAAGAGACGAGCGTTTTCCGATTCGCGTGACGGTACAGTTTTACAAAGCCACAAGCAACGGCGTTATAGATGATAAAGATTTGGAAAATATCCGGCAATGCATCGAAACGGCTTATACCAGTGCCGATTACATCGGCTCGCTCGTTGTCGGCACTTTGGAAAAAGGAGAGCTTAAGATGGGCAAAGCCCGACCGACTCAGCCCGCTCCGACATCTGAAGCGGTTCTCGGTCCACCGAAAGATTTTCTCGAAGTTGTTAATCCCTTCGAGCCGCATCAAGAGCCGAAGGCAAAAGAATAAAAAAGCTTGAAATTGCTATGCTTTCCCGCTTGTTTCGATAACGGAAAATTTCCGGCTCGAAAAATAAGAAAGTTTCTGTGATTCTGAGGCTCAAACCGTTAAGATTATAAACCCCTTTAAACATCAATGACTTCTGTCGGGGAAAAGTCTAAAAATTTTTCAATTGCCTCTGCAATTCGAAATTCAGTTGAAAGATTGGAGAAGATCGGTTGCGAGGATTCCTCGCGGAAAATGACTCTCGAGGGAGAGCCGAATAAAAGACCTTCATTTTTAAGCAGAGCGATATGAAAGGTTTCACTTTCTGTATATTCGTCTTCAACAAATCTTCTCTCTATCTGGATAGCTCGAAATTGACTTAAACTGCCCTGTTCGGTTTGGCTTTTAATCAGGCTTCGGCGCACAAAAGTGTAGGTATCTGTGTTTTTATCAAAAATATAAATTTCCCTGAATGGTGCGAGTAAAGCTTTGATAATAAGGAAAATCGACGCTCCGATGAATATCGGAATGAACCCGTAAAACTGAGAATCGATTAACTCCCATATTGAAAATAATGTAAAACCCAGAAAACCGATTCCGCCGGCTGAAAAAATCAACTGCCGGCTGCTCGGTCTGCTGTCAACAATGGTTAAAACGCCCGCATTTTCACGTATGAAAACACGAAACAAATAATTAACCATATCACGGTAGGTCTTAGTCATATATACCGCCTTCGAGTTTAAGCACAGCTTCTAACTTCTAATGAAATCTGTTATCGACTTTGTTATTTTATCGGAAACTTTTTTTCTGTTTGCCTCAGGAGTTGCTTTCGGCTTTTTCTTTGA
The DNA here is from genome assembly GCA_964444245.1 of uncultured Blastocatellaceae bacterium. Classification (GTDB taxonomy): domain Bacteria; phylum Acidobacteriota; class Blastocatellia; order Pyrinomonadales; family Pyrinomonadaceae; genus JAHCHG01. Next base: position 4,076 of record CAYUGW010000146.1, read on the forward strand.
ATATACCGACTCGATTTTCTGATAAATCCTTGCTTTTTCGATTTGCGGCGATCTGACGATATTTTTAATATTTCTCTCGATCTCGATGATAACCGACGAAGGATTGTTAAAGGGTTTCGGCGTAACCAATTTTAATTCCCACAATCCCGGAAGAATCGCGTCTAATTCACCCGGTTTGCTTAGAAATCGAATGTCATTAAGAATCGCTCGCAGTTCACCGGCATTTTTATCCAATAAAGAAGGGTTGTTCAACGCTCTTTTTAAGTAGGTATAAAATGCTGCTTCAAAAGCCGTATTTTTATTTTCATTCATTTGTTTTAATCTCCTAATTCAAATAATTTTTATAAAAATTTCTTTAAATCCTCCGGGATTTACGTGCCGTTTTTTACTCCCGGCGAACTCGCTAATTTTTCGATCAGAGCGGATTTGTATTTTATCGAGTAAGACTGCATTGTTCCCATCGGTGTCAAACCCAATAAAACATTCATCGGCTCGCAGTCGCGGCATTCGACGATTGAGGTAAAACTACTCGACATTGCGATAATTTTCAGTGTAAACAGGTTTTTCGTCGTTTTTTTATATTGGAAAAAATCATTCAAGTTTTGTTTTTTTTTATCCAACGCCCAACGTGCATTGCTTTCGCTCATCGTATAAAAACTGAAAACTTTGGCGGATTTTAAGACTTCCAGATTAAAGAAAGTTTTCCGGGCATCGACCGAATCGGCTTTGAGCCATTTGCCAAATTCCCTGACATAAATATCACCCATCACAAACTCGAATGTTTCCCCGTCTGTGTCCATAGATTTCATAAAACCGTAAAATGTTACTCGTGCGCTCATAATAGATTTCTCCTTTTTTTTCTTGATGAAAATTTCCGTATTATCGAAATCATAAAACCGAAAAACGCATTAAAATTGCGGATTTCATCAGGTTACAAATCTTTTTTCAATTTCTTCCCACATAATTTTTCTAAATTGATAAGATTTATCGGAAAAAACATTTCAATATTTTTTCGAAAAAAAAGAAACACTTACGAGTTTCCTTTTTAACATTGATTTGAAATTGAACAGTTTCGCCTTCTAAAACTACTTTCTCGATATGCTATTCATAACGCGTGTTTTTAAACGGTTTACCGCTTTTAGCTTTGACGACGATTCAATGCGCCTTTCTGTCGGAGCTGAATTGTAAAATACTTGGCAGGTGAGCAAACAGATAAATCAACAGAACTGAAAAAAAAAGAAAAAAAGCATCAGCCGAATTAAACTATTCGGTTGATGCTTTTTTTCTGAACACTTTCTTCTCAAGCGGCTCACAAAGTATTATTCCAAGTTGCTCAAAAAAAATTGAAATCGTTAAGCAGTCGGTCTCTGACCGCCGTTGCTTGATAAAATCGAGATCGGCGGTCAAAGACCGCCTGCTTAACCATTAAGTTTTTTTGATTTTATTTACGCTGCTTGGTATTACTTCTAATCTCAAATTAATTTAAGCCGATCGGAGAGCTTAGATCGATTATTCGATTTTCGAAATCGCGCATTTCATCCATACTTAATTGACCGACACGCCAATTTTCACCGGTCGTTTCGCAGAAAAGATATGATTTGCCCTTGTACTGAAGAATGAATTCAACTTGATCTTCCTCGATCTGAAGACCGCCGACGGCTATCGCGGCGTGTTCGGCGGTATCGTTGATCAGCATCAGAACGGGGAAACCGAGATTTCTGAGCAGAGCCGCCGCCAGAACCGATTTGCAGTCGCAATCGCCGCGTTTATCAAAAAGCGTTTCCAACGGCAAACGCCAGTAATCTTCGCAGTTTTTTATTTCCGCGCAATTTTTATCCAATTCGTAAGCGATGTTCGGGCTTTGTACAAAATTAAGAGCAATCTGAACGGTTTCAAACTCTGTCAGATTTTTTTCCACAATCTGTTGCGTGATAAATTTGGTCAAAATCTTGACCTGCCGAGCTTTTTCGCCGTCCAGAACGAGCCGTTTGCCGACTTCCATGTGTCGCCGATTTGCATCTTTCCAATCGAGATAAAAAGGATTTTTTTCGCGGATTCGATCAATTTCTCCGGAGCGAAAACGCAGGCTCTTTTCCAGATTCAAATCCCGCAGAGGCGTTTCCATTTTCCACTCATAAAATCTCTCTAAATCATCGGCGCGCGGTTCTTCCGTATCAATTTCCGGCGGCGGTTGTGGCGACCAGCCGCGCTCGATTGTCCACGGCTGGCGCGGCGCGTTTAACAGTAAAAATGCGAACGAGATGCCGTTGGCGATAAAGAGCGGCAAAAGCGGAAAGTTTTCAGTATAGAAGATATAGATTCCCAAAACCGACAAAAGAAAGCCTGGCAGAGTTATCCAGCCGATTCCGGTTTCGCGGTTCATTAAAAGCGATTGAAATCGAATCTCGTCAGAACCGGCTTCGGCGTAATGTTTGTATAAAAAAAGAATTACGCCGATTATGAAGAAAATTATAATCCACGCCAGCCCATCGGAAATCTGCTTGCCGAGCAGCGGGAAAAGTATAAATTCGGTAGAAAACGGCAAAGCCTTGAAAAACAGAAAGACGAGCGAAAAAATAAAAGCCGTCGGCAGAGCGATCTCCCAGATCGAATCGGGTTTGCTGACGATTTCGTCAGCGGTTTGAGCGCGGCGGCGGTAGAGCAGAAGCGCGGCACCGGCGCGTGCCAGAAGCGAAGGCGCGTTCGGCGGCGCGGAACTCAGACGTATTTTCTCGACCGCTTCGCCGACCGCTTCGCCGTTTTCTTCGCAAATTATTTCCGAATGGCGGAAAAGCCACAGTTCTAAAAAGAATTTGCGCCGACCTTCGACCGAAACCCAGCCTTTTTTTTCGCGCTTTTCAAACTCGTTTGCGCCGTCCGACAGGTAAATTTCGCCCCGATCATCAACAAAACCGCAGATTTCCGGCTCTTTGTCGGGACTGAGCCGGGCGCGAACCACGCCTCTGCCGTTTTCGATCGTTACCGAACCGACCTTGCGCTGACCGATCGGCAGAGTCAGATCGTAGATCGCCCCGTTATGCGCGACATATCCGACATAACGCGAGCCGCCGATTTGTCCGCCTTCGCTGAAATTTTCGTAAATTTCAGCGTGCGGAAACCGCCACAGCCACAAAAGCCGGACAACCGGCACGGCAAGCAAAATAATTATTGCGATTCCAATTTCGAGCATATTTTACAAATATAGGGTTTTCGCTTTAAGTTTTGAGTCCCGCCTTTAGGCGGCAAAACGCCAGCGAAGCGCGGCGAAAAGCCGCCTAAAGGCGGGACTCAAAACGCGCAAAAAGTGTTCGAGCAGAAGCCCTAAAATATCTAACACAACTTCCAGAAACATTTCTTTTTCAGATTTTTCGTCTGTTTTTTCCTGTTATATCCGCCGATTTTTCGTTTCTCAGAAGTTTTTCAAATTCATCTTCCGCTGTTTTATCTTCAATCTCGCCGAGCAGTCTGACCGTGTGAATATCCGTGATTTTTTCAACGGGCTGGATCGCGGTCAGCATAAAAACCGCGCCGTTCGGCAGGTCTTTACGGCTGCCTGAGAGCGAAAACCGGTCAAGCTGTTTTTCATCGTCGTAACTCCAAAAGTAAGAGATCGGCAAAGCCGAAACGCCGGAGAAAAGTTCAATCGGCGGACTTGCCAGATTTTGCCAGACGGCGAAAATTTCGCGTCTTTTTTCTTCTTTTTCGTCTGCCAGCCAATCGGTCAGACGTTTTTCGGAAACGTCTTCATAAATCCGGCAGCAGAATTTTTCGGAAATTTCGCCGATTGTTTCCAGTTGCGGAAAATCTAGGGTTTCGTCCGGGTTTTCCGCTTTTTTAAGAGATTTCGTCAAAATCGCTTCGCTCAGAATATCGCCGAGTTTTCGCGGTTGATTCCCAGCAGCCACAGAAGCGAGCCAGCTGCGGATCAGCGCGAGTTTTTGTTCGTCGGTTGCCTGCTGAAACAAAACCTTTGTGCCGTTTAAGCGGCATTCGGCATCGGGAAACTGCTGCGTTGAAGCGGTTTGTTTTTGCAGAATGTTTTTCGGATTTCCGCGTCCGGGAATTTCCAGAGCTTCAAATAAATTGCGGTGAAATGTCGTCGAACGATATGATTCGCGGATCGTTCTCGAAAAGACGAGTTTTTCCGAAACGCTTCGCAAATTTTCCTTTAATTCATCGCAGTATTTTTGCGCTCTTTCGCCGAGTTCGCTCATCCGGCGTTCGACCGCGCGGCTTGCGCTTTGTTGTCCGGCAAACAAGATCAAGCCGATATATTCGCGCAGAAGTTTGCGGAAAGGCTTAATTTTCTTGGTGTAATACCAGAAATACGCCCCTAACAGAGTTAAGATAAACACGCCCGTTTCAAACAAATACGGAACGGATTTTAAGAACTCGAGATTAATGAAAAAGGGCGAGATTTTCTGCAAAACGCCGCCCGCCGTTAGTGTCAGCAAAATTCCGACCAAAACGACGCGCATCAGCAAGGCAAGCGGCAGCGGCTGAAAACGCAAAAGTTCGGACAGATTTTGCAGAATCTCGTTTTCCTGCACGGAAAACTCGCGGCTGTCGAACGACGCTTTTTCAAATCCTTCAGCGACATCCGCGGGAACGACAAAGATTTTCAGTTTTTCCAATTCTTCCCTGTTCGGCAGATTTTGATGGAGTTTTTTAAAATCGAACTGCCGCCGG
>CAYUGW010000147.1:0-8685 GCA_964444245.1 uncultured Blastocatellaceae bacterium
AGTTTTCGTAGTCGCTGCTGCCCCTTCTTTTGCAACAGCTTCCGTTCCCTCTTTTGCGGCAGTTTTTGTAGTTTCTTTAAGTGCAGTTTCGCCGCCCTCTTTAACGACCACCTTTTCTGCTCCTTCCTTTAAAACTGCTTCGCCACCTTCTTTAAGTAAAGTTTCACCTCCTTCCTTAATGAGGGTTTTTTCCGCTCCTTCCTTAACAACAGCTGTTGCTCCGGCTTTGAAAACCCCTTTTCCAACCGCCGTAACAAGAGACTTCACTAAAAACACATCTGTAATTGCTAAAACAGTATATAAAGCTCCCCATCCATAATTACCTTTTTGAAAATTATAAATAGCATCTCTGCCCGATCCCCAAATTGGTATCAAACTTTCACCAAATCCGGGTTTACCGACTGTTTCCGAATCAGGGACTTCATCGGAACTTAGATCTTTCTTATCAGGCGGTTTTTCAGGAGTCGGGTTTGGTTTTGCGTCTTTTTTATCCCCATTATTGACAACTGGTTTGCCGTCTTCTGTAACATAAGTCATTCCGGGAATATGACATTCTTTTCCTAACGCTTCTACGGGAACCTCTAACGTCGGATGCATAACGTAACACTTTTCTTCATCCGTTCCATTCGGATCGTGAAAAATAACAGGATTGTTCAAACAATAGCGATAGACATTTAATCCGCTGACAAATCCTGCCGGATCAGCACTCGTCCATCTCCCGAGCCAAGCCGAATAATACCTTGCGCCGAAATAATACAATCCCGTTTCGTCATCACGTTCTTTGCCACTAAAACGGTATCTTTTCAAACTAAAATCAACATTAGATTTGGACACCCGATACGCCGAAGTTCCGTAAGAATGATATTCTTCATAGGAAATAATTTGCCCCGCATTATCAGTTTCAAGCACAGCAGAACCCAAATGATTGTTAAATTGATAGCGAATCAGATTTGTATTCAAAGGATTTGCCGAATCGCTATTATTATTGTCAATAGTTTTAATATCAACCTGTGCAATTCTCCCCGTATCATCAGAAACGTGAACAGTATGTCTTTCCAGATCGGGTTCATTGCTTCCTTGTCTTTCCCTGTAAATTTCGATTGCGCCGAGATAGATAGTTTCCTTAACTTTTCCGCCTTGTCTTTCAATAACTTTTCTTACTCTGTTTCCATCGCTTCCATACACATAAAAAGCCTTCCCGCCGCTTCCCAGATCAACTTCTTTGAGCTGATCTGAAAAATTCCAAATCAAACTGTTTGCTGCAGAAAGATGCGGCATCGAGGTCATATTTCCGTGCAAATCGTGAGAATAATTTAATGAAAAAATATCGTTGGCATCACCTTCATTACTGGTAGCCTGCAGTCGGTTCGTATTGTTGGCAGAATCATCTTCGTATTCGTATTTATAACGTCTTGTCCAATTGGCATTATTGGCAATGTGCTGCATTCGCGTAATGTTGCCGCAATCATCATATTCATATTTTTCAATATAATTGCGAACAGCATTTGCATCGTTTTGGTGTGGTAATTGAGAAATAAAAGGCAAGTCAAGATTACCTCGTTGTGAATTACCGCCTAAACCGGCATGTTCCCTGCCGGTAGCTTCTTTTAATTGATAGAGGGCATCGAAAACATACTTATTTTCGGGATAAATCACACTATTATTGAAAAAATGTGTCTGCTGGGCATCGTCGCGAATTTGTGTAATGTTACCAACCGGATCAAAAGTGTAATTTATGTTTTGAATAGCTTGATTATCGGCATCACTGTCCGAGAGTTTAGTTAATAAATTTGTGAGGCGATAAGTTTTCGGGTCGTAGGAGTATTTAGTTATTGTTCCGTTACCGTATGTTGCAAATTGTCTCTGTCCCTTAGCATCGTAATTTTGTTCCTCGAGAAAAGTTATAAATGATCCCTGCCCATTTATTTGGACTTGTAAGGAATCGAGTAGATTGGCTGCATCGTAACTTGGTCGATAAACCGTTCCATTTGGAGCAATCAGTTTTGTTTGACGATTTAATGCATCAACTTCACTTACGGTGATAAAGGCTTCCGTTTCAAGAAATGAATCCGAAACATTGTCAATTGCTGTCAGATCAGTTAAACCTTCGAGATTTTTCCAATCAATGATACGCGCTTTATAATCTCTTATAAGTCGATATTCAATTTCAAGCGGGTTTCCCTTAAAATCCATTTCATTGATCGTGATACTGCCGGATTGATCGTAAGACCTGTAAGCTCGTCCCTTCAAATTCATACTCTGCGAGATCGCGGTATCAAAAAGATCATCGGCATAAAGTATGTGAGAAACTAAAAATTCCTGTGTTCCCTCCTTAACAAACGAACTGACCGGACGGTGTAATTTATCGTAATTTGTTCTGAGCTGTCGCAGATCATTATCCCAGCTTCTGACCAACCGCCCGACAACATCATTAAACAGCCACTGTTCTCCTTTTTCCGCCGTTTTGCTATAGACTAATTCACCTAAAAGATTTTTGTGTGATTCGGCAACTTTTCTTCCTTTTTGATCAAATGAAAAAGTAAAACGTTCGCTTAAATCGGTTTCAAAATAAAGATTCGTTATTTTCCCATTGCCGTAATCATTGATGATATAAAACGAATTTCCTAATGAGTCTATGTGAGTTGTTTCGGGTGTATCGAAATGTTTTGCGGTAAGCCAAGCAGCACGTTGTTCGGCGTTTGTGGGTTCGGGTTGGACATCAGGATCGGGGCTTCCTTTTTCAATATACCATTGACTGTCTTTGACCGTATCGTTCACGTCGTAAGATTTTGAGAACCACGCATCAAATTCTATTTTAGTAAAAGTTCCGTTCGGAAGTTCCGTTCGGATATTTCTTCCGATCGGATCATAATAAATTATCGGAGTGATTCCGGTTTCAACCAGAGCGTCTTCGCTTTCGTATTCGTGAGTTCCGCTAAAATACGGCTCGAATTTTTTTATCGGATTACCTTTATTGTTGATGATGGTCCGACCACTTCCGATCCATCGCGGATTTGCCGAGATTTCTTCCAAACTCTTTGTATTCGTATTCCAATAAAGTGCAATTCCCGGTTTTGCCTGTGATTTAGTCAGAATCACCTGACCGCCGCCGTCCGAATAAATATAAGTTTCCTGCCAGCGCGGATTTGATGCCCCGTGTTTTTCGCGGACAAAAAGATGTACAAAATTTGGTTTTTGATTGTCTTTCCAGTTGAAAAGGTTATATTCGACTCGTAAAGTCGGATCATCAAGAGTATCACCCTCACTTTCGCCTTCTTTACCCATCACTGCTGATCTCACAATCATCCCCAACTCATCCGTTTCGACTTCGCTACGATTGAGATTGGAATCATTTAGCAATTTCGGAGTAAGCGTTCGGTAATCATTAACGGATATAGTCTTACTTCCGATTGCGTCGGTTACGGTTGTCGTTAAGAGATTAAAAGTGTCATATTCGATAAAACTTTCATTGCCAAAAACATCCTTCGAGCCGATCGGCAAATAAAAATTATCCTTTGGATTAGCGGAAAAAATACTTGTCCCGGTTTGCGTCCACCAATGTTCATCACCTTCGCTATGAACATATTTTGCATCAGTGAGCATCTGGTCAGTTACTTTTGTTCCAAAGAGTTTTGTTAGCAGATTTTTCGTATAGACTAATTGATAGCTTTTGTGTCCGATGCCAAGTATTCCCAGTTCTCCCAAGGACAAAGAACCAGTCAAATCTTCATTTAAAAAATAAACTCGCTGATGAGATAAAAGACGTTTTTCAAGACCGGAAGTAAAATCTTCTTCGAACAAAATTTCGTTGGCATGGCTTATTTCCGTTTTCAAAGTATCTTTTATAAAAAAGAAATCCGAGGGTTTCGGAATACCCGATATTTCATAAGATTTGGATTCAAATCCGGCTCTCAAACGATAGATTCTTTCATCATCATCAATAATGTCGTTTGTAAAAAAAGATTCGCTGTAAGTAATATGCTGTTTGTTTTGCTCTTGCCAAACTTTGTCGGGAATTGTGCTTGGTGAAACGGGGCGTTTTACTCTCGGATAAATAACGGTGGCAGATTTTAATTCGTTTCCCAATTTATCCGTTTCCAAAGTAAAAGTGTGTGAAATGCGCGGATCGGAAGGATTTCTTTCATAATTATAGGTAATAGCTTCGGCTGGCAAAATATGAAATGAGGCGTATTTGTTATTGTCTTTTGGTTGAAGTCTTTTTATTTCGTACGTTTTGTGCGTAACGAAGTACGGATTTTTATTAAACGGCGAATCATCTTCGGCATAAACTTCGCTACGTAGAGCCATCCCCTTTAAGGCACGCAGAGCCTCTCTTAATTCACCGGCTGATAAATCCTCATTGAGGATCGGTTCCGGCAGATCGCATTCGGCAAAATCGCCGTTTTGAAAATATTCGCTTTTAAATAGATTTAGTATCTTGTTTTTTCCGAAAAATACTCCGGTATGAAACCATGAAATTGTTTTAACGGGGGGTTGGTGCAATTGTTTTTCAACAACATTCTTGGCAGTATTCAGTGCAAATTGGGTAAAATCTTCGGCGTCAAATTGTTCGACTTTGCCAAAGCCGCGAAATTCTCTCTCCTTGTAATCAAAATATCCATGACTATATTTATATGAACTGGTGAAAACTGTCTCTCTTATTTTGTCCTCCGATCTGACCTTTGAAATACATTGAACCGGGAATGGAAGTTTGGTGATCCATTTTCTCCCGGCTTTTTTATCCTCAAGATAGAAATGAGTTGATGATTTGTATTCAAGTGAAACTTCTTTGCCGCAATTGTTTTCGTATTTAATAAGCAGATACGGTTTTTTGCTTCCCATCAGATCAATGTATTGAAGCGGATTATTTTTATGTTCGGGAAGAGGCGATGAGTAAACGAGGCAAGCCGTTCCGGTGCCGAGAAAATCAAGCACCTCGACATCGGAAAGATTATTTATTTCGGGGAATGGAGAAATGACCTGCGGCACTTTAGTCCATTCGTTTCCGCTCAGATTCATCCAAACCCGAAAATCGCTTTTTGCCAGATAAATAATATCAATTGTCCCCGAACCGTCTATATCGGCAAGACGCAAATATGCGGGATTGAACGAATCCGGATGATCAAAAACGGGAGCGTTGTCCATAGCGACTTTCGCACTGAAATTGCCGTAACCCAAGTTTGCCCAGTAGCAAATTTCCCCGTTGCGGATGCGAACAATATCCGTTAGACCGTCGCCGTTCATATCAGCCAGAAAAAGGCTTTGAGTGCGGTCGGCAAATAAAATGGCGGGACCTTTTTCTTCGTTAATCTCTTTGCTGAGGGTTTGCGATACTTCAAAGCCTTTTTCCCCTAACCCCGAATACCATCTGAATTTGTTTTCCTCAGTAATCAAAAGATCCGTAATTCCGTCGCCACTGAGATCGATTGAACGCGCATTGTCATCAAGCGGATCGAGGTTGGGACTTTTTTCAAAATGTTTGAACGGTTCCCAATTTTCCCCGTCCGTAAATTTAAAAAATCCTTTAGGTTCGGCAGATTGTTGAACGAGATATTTTGTTCCATCGCCTTCAAGTTCGAGAATAGAGGTTTTTCCGTCAGATAATCCTTTAAAATTCGGCGTTGAGGAAACGGGTGATGCTTTTGAAAAATTTCCGTTTCCCAAATTTGATTTGTAATACCAACCTTCGGATTTTTCCGTCAGAATTCCCGAAATTCCTTCACTAAAAAGATCAATCCACAAATACTGTTTGTCGTCAATGCCGATTGGAGATTGGAAGGAACTTGCTTCGGAAACTTTGTTGATAGTCGTGTTCCATTCGTGCTGCTGATAGGTAAATTCCATTTCAGGCAGAAATTTTGTGGAATATGAATCTGTCGCAGAGTTCCATTTATGCCCATTATGACGAGCCTTTGTCAAATATGAAAAACCGTTGATCTTTTTCGAGTTGCCGGGTAAGTCCAAGTCGTCGTCATAAAAAAGCTGCAGCGATTTCACTAAATACGGGTTATGAGGCAGTTCCGGTTCATCAAAACAATGAAAGACCATAACGCGGTAGCACCGACGATATGTTCTTATCTCAAATCCCGCTCGGTAACTCGAAAATGGGTCTTTACGGCAAGTCCATATATTTTTTTCAACACCTATATCTTGAGGGATATTTTCGGCTGTATCGTATTCACCGTAGTCAAAAACCAAATTAAATAAAAATTCGTTTTCAGTCGGAATGTCATCACCTAAATAAAATGGTTGTCTGTTGCCGTAAAGAATCTTCTTTAAATAGGTTTGGGTGCAATTATTTTTTCGGTGGCTTTCATTTAACTTATTTGGGATTTGGGCAAAATCTTCTTTCTTATATTCATAGATCAAGATGTTGCCCTTATCATCGTGCGTTCGGCAAAGTTTCCATTCAAATATTCTTGAAGAATCATTGGGATCGCTTACGCGGCTCTCGGGTGTCAGTCCGTAATACGAGTGAGTGTTATCTCCTGTAATGCTTCGCCAATGAACTTCGCTGTTTGAATTATTTCTCCAACTTTCAATGATGGCAAACAATCCCTCGATCCGAGGACGATAACGTTTGACGGTATATAAAACGCCGTTTTCCTCTTTTTCAACCTTATATGGTTGCCAATTTGAACCGACTTTTTCCAACAACGGAACAAGATCTTCCGCACCTGACAAAATGAATGTGTCAGAATCCTGTGCGTCTCTATATTGAGGTAATCCTGTTTCGGTTTTTCGGCTGATATTTGGAATGCTCAATTCCCAACCGACCCCGAAAGCACCGTTGCCGTTTCCCGAGTTATAGTTTAAACCAAGTGCCGGAACAAAATTATTTCTTGAAGGACTGATCGGAATCGGTATGCCGAGTGAGGAAGTACCGGTAATTGAGTTGACTTGAAACTTTTCTTCGATTCCTTTGATTGCGCCGCCGCCCTTCGGCAAATTGATTTCCGGTAACTCGGTTTGATTGAAATTTATTCTAGAATTTTGAAGATTCGGATATGCTTCAGAAAAATTGTTTTGTTTTTTCTCTTTAGCATTAGCAGTATTTTGAAAGTTTCTATACGGCATTTTTTTCTACATAAATCAAAATAAATCAGTCCGTTATGATCCCGGCTTGCTAATAGTAAATGACAAATTATTTCCGGTAGATGCTATTACGTAACTCACTTTGGAAATTTAAATTTATATTGGCAGGGCACGAAAAATCGCACTTACAGATATGTTCGAAACCTAAATTGGAAGAACTCAACAACATAAAATTTTGATGCCTAAAAAAATAAAACATCCTGTAAATTATCAAGATATTTGGAAAATAAAAAACCTCCCCCAAAAAAGATTTACAAAGTTGTCGATTGATTGAATAATCTATCTCAAAACAAAACTTGTGTCAACATTAATTTGTTCAGGTATCAGATGTCTGATATTGCCGGAAGAAATTAGTTCCGTTTGATAAATCGCATTCAATGTCTGCCGTTTTGCCCAAATTGTATTCGCGTAATAAAATAAATCCCCAAATCGAATATCTCACGAAACAATAAAACCAAAAAACATCATAATTTTCTTGAATATGGCAGTCAGTTCCCAAATGAAAGAACATTTAAAGGGCACGGTCAGTCTCGCCGTTTTTCTGAAGATCATGGCAAAAGACGGCTCGGTGATCCGCGTCTGCAACTGCACGGGGAACAAGATGGTCGGCGGCTATGATTTACAAAAGTCAGTGAGAATCTACAAAAGTTGTTGAGAATCTACAAAAGTCAATGAGAATACATTTTATTTTCAAAACTCAACAATTAGAAAGAGTTTTATTATTTTGATAAATTAACGGATTTATTTACTAAAAACGACAATTACACTAGGTTCTGTTGACATAACTATCTAAACCAGATCATTGTGCTAGCAAATTGCACAAAACTTAAATAGTTTTTTGCTAATTTATCAAATCTGGAAAACACTCGCCGAAAATGTTTTAGTTTTCCGATCTGGCTGACCTGCAACCGTAAAATTACTCCAGAAAGATGGCGAGAATCTACTAAAATAAGAATAGGAGATTTTTGCGATGAAGAAAACATTTACGGACGAGCAGATCGTCGGGATTCTGCGAGGCTTTGAAGCCAGCGGTTTGACGATCAAAGAATACTGTCGTCAGAAGGATGTCAGTGAACAGACCTTTTATAAATGGCGTAAGCGATTCGGCACGATGGAAGTCGAAGAGGTTCGGCACTTTAAGCAATTACAGCAGGAGAACGCCCGATTGAAAAGATTGCTTGCCGAGCGCGATCTTGAGATCGATGTAATGAAGGAAGTGCTGGCAAAAAAGTGGTAGGCTGTGCTGCCCGCCGCGAGGTAGTTGAATTTATCAAATCGCGGAATTTGTCGGAGAGGCGCGGCTGCATTTTGACCGGATTGAACCGGAAAAGTCATCGCTACCGACATCGTCGGAAACCGGAGAAAAAGCTGATCAGATGGATTCGGCAGCTGGCGATGAAACATCCGAGTTTCGGTTATCGCAGAATTTGGGAGATGCTCGCACGCGTTGGAATAAAGATCAATTTGAAAAAAGTGTATCGGTTGTGGAAACAGGAAAAGTTATCTTTACCGAAAAGAAAACCGCGCAAACCGCGAGCGAAGCCGACCATTGGAATAATGCCGAAAGCGGAAAAAGCGAATCAAGTGTGG